>JALOOJ010000338.1 GCA_025454475.1 Anaerolineae bacterium | reverse complement strand
ACCCGCAGCCACACGGAGGTAAAACATGCCAAATGCTCAGGACTCAGACACCCCCTTGCTCGATCAGCTCGAGGAAGGCCCCTGGCCGAGCTTTGTAACTGAAATAAAACGATCGGCCGAAAAGACCGAGGCGGCCAAAGACCTGCTGCGCCAGCTCGAGCGCTCCTACAACGACCGCATCGGCCACTGGAAGCACGGCGGCATCGTCGGCGTGAAAGGCTACGGCGGCGGGGTGATCGGCCGCTACACCGACCTGCCCGAGGAGTTCCCCGGAGTGGCGGAATTTCATACCCTGCGGGTGAATATGCCGGCCGGCTGGTTCTATACCAGTGACAAGCTGCGCCAGCTGTGCGATGTTTGGGACAAGCACGGCAGCGGGCTGACCAACATGCACGGGGCGACGGGCGATATCATCCTGCTCGGCGCGCCCACCGCGGCGCTGCAGCCCTGCTTCGACGACCTGGCCGAGATCGGCTTCGACCTGGGCGGCTCGGGCAGTGATATGCGCACGCCCAGCTGCTGCGTCGGGCCAGGCCGCTGCGAGTTCGCCTGCATCGACACGCTCGATCTGCTCCACAGCATCACGTTGGAGTTCCAGGACGAGCTCCACCGCCCGATGTTCCCCTACAAATCAAAGATCAAAATCTCCGGCTGCCCGAACGACTGCGTGGCCTCGGTCGCCCGCTCGGATTTTTCCATCGTGGGCACCTGGCGGGACAACATCCGGATCAACCCTGACGAAGTCGCTAACTACGCCAACAGCGACCTGGATATCCAGGCCGAGGTGGTTAACCTGTGCCCCACCCACTGCATGAGCTGGGACCCGGCGGCCAAGAACCTGACCATCGATGACGCCGAATGCAATCGCTGCATGCATTGCATCAACGTGATGCCCAAGGCCCTGCGGGTGGGAAAAGAGAAAGGCGCCACCTTCCTGGTGGGCGGCAAGGCTCCTATCGTGCACGGCGCGCTGCTCTCCTGGGTGATCGTGCCCTTTATGAAGGTCGAGCCGCCTTACGATGAAATCAAGGACCTGGTCCGCCGGATCTGGGAATGGTGGGACGAGAACGGCAGGATGCGCGAGCGCCTGGGCGAGCTGATTAACCGCCTGGGGATGCGCGCCTTCCTGAAAGCGGTGGATCTGCCGCCTGTGCCCCAGATGATCCGCGCGCCACGCGCCAACCCGTACTACTTCTGGGATCCCGAGGAGGTGAAGTGATGGCCAGCCGGACTGATTTTGGCCCCCCAAACTACAAGGAGATGCTCCCGCCCGTGATCGAGAAAAACTACGGGCAGTGGCTTTACCACGAAAGGGTGAAGCCGGGCGTCTTGAAGCACGTCGCCGAATCGGGAGATGAGCTTTACACCGTGCGAGTCGGCTCTTCACGGCTGGTCAGCACGGACTGGATCCGGGACGTGTGCGCCATCGCCGACGAATTCTGCGGCGGGCACCTGCGCTTCACCAGCCGGCACAACCTGGAATTCCTGGTCTCGGACCCGGCCAAGGTGGAGCCGCTGATCGCCCATCTGAAGGCTAACGGCTTTGCGGTGGGCGGCACCGGGCACGCCATCAGCAACCCGGTGCACACCCAGGGCTGGATCCACTGCCACACGCCGGCGACGGACGCTTCGGGCATCGTCAAAGCGGTGATGGACGATCTGTATGAGTACTTCGTCGATATGAAGCTGCCCGCGTACTGCCGCATCTCGCTGGCCTGCTGCCTGAACATGTGCGGCGCGGTGCACTGCTCCGACGTCGCCATCCTGGGCATCCACCGCAAGCCGCCGCACATCAACCATGACATCGTGCGCGCCAAGTGTGAGATCCCCAACGTGATCGCGGCCTGCCCCACCGGCGCCATCCGCCCCGACCCTAAGAACAAGACCCTGACGGTCAACGAAGAGAAGTGCATGTACTGCGGCAACTGCTACACCATGTGCCCCGGCATGCCCGTGGCGGATCCGGTAGGCGACGGCGTCTCGATCTGGGTGGGCGGCAAGATCTCCAGCGCCCGCACGCCGCCGAAGTTCTCCCGTCTGGTGATCCCCTTCCTGCCCAACAACCCGCCGCGCTGGCCCGAAGTGACCGATGCGGTGCGCAACATCGTCGAGACCTGGGCAAGCCACGCCCACAAGCACGAGCGCATGGGCGAGTGGATCGACCGCATCGGCTGGGAGCGCTTCTTCACCCTGGCAAATATCCCCTTCTCGGTCCAGCTCATCGACGACTTCACCCTGGCCTCCGATACCTACCGGTCCACACCCACTTTCAAGTGGTAGGAGGGTCGTACCCATGTCTGACGAAGTGACGGAAGAGCTGAAGACGCAGGTCGTCGAGTTCTTCAAACAAAAGAATAAGATGCTGACCGCCCGGGACGTGGCCAACGGACTGGGATTGGATCACAAGACCGCAAAAAAAGCCCTGACCGAGCTGGTGAACGATGGCACGCTGGAGTTTACATCCTTCGGCGGGGCGACTTTCATCAAGCTGGTGGAGAGCTAAAATCAAACTGCCGGGCGCGAGGCGCCTGACCGTCTGCGTGCTGAACGTAGTCGCAGCACAATGAGGAGGTACGAATGTCAGTCATTGAGATGGACGGAATCACGGTCGATGTTGATGAGGACGGCTTCATCCAGGAGCCCGACTGCTGGAGCGAAGCGCTGGCGGCCGCCATCGCCAAGACCGAGGATGTCCCGGAGCTGACCGAAGATCACTGGAAGGTGGTCAACTATCTGCGCGATTATTACAAGCAGTTCGGCATCGCTCCGATGATCCGCAAGCTGTGCAAGGAAACCGGGTTCACGCTGAAAGAGATCTACGATATGTTTCCCAGCGGCCCGGCGAAGGGCGCCTGCAAGATCGCCGGTCTGCCCAAGCCGACCGGGTGTGTGTAGGCGTTACGCCTGTAGCCGGGATCGTTGATCCCGGGGCTGCCGAGACCAGCGGTCTCG
>JALOOJ010000337.1 GCA_025454475.1 Anaerolineae bacterium | reverse complement strand
GGTGAGTACATCCTGCTGCAGGATGGCGAAGTGCGCTGGCACGCAGCGGACGGCATTATGCGCGAGAGCCGCCGAACGTTGGCCGGGCGCAATAGGAACCATGCGATGTTCTTCAAATTCGTGGACCCCGAAGAGACCGAGGGGGAGCACTACGAGGTCTATGAAGCGGCGCTGGGGGCAAGTAACAACGGATAGGGGTTGGGCGCGATTTCGATCAGATGCTTTGACACACGGAGGCAGATTGTGACACCGACGAAGGACTACACCGTTCGCGCAGTACATTGTGCATACCTCGCAGAAGACGAGGCGGTCTATGAGGCGCTCAAGCGGGCGACGGATCCGCTGGATCGTGCCTGGGCGCGGCTTACCGCTGCGCGGAAGATCGTGATCAAGTTCAACCAGGACTACGATCCCGAGCGCTCACCGAAGTTCGAGGGCGAGCGGCAGCAGTTGGTCAGCGATCGGGTGGCGCGGGCGCTGTTGCGGCTGCTTCGAGAGCGGACCACTGCCGAACTAGCCTGTGTGGACACCACGGTTTTCAAGCGCGATCTTGAGGATGGTTACCGGTTCTCCACGCAGCTCTCGTCTGTGCTGCAGGAGTTCGACGTGCCCTACATCAACGTCGACGGCGGGCCGCAAGCCGTCTACCAGGTGCCCGGCGGCGGCCAGATGTTCCGCCAGTATGTCGCCTCGCAGCGTGTGATGGAAGCTGACGCGATGGTGGACGTTCAGAAACTCAAGAACCACGCGTTCATGGGGATAACGCTGACGCTGAAGAACTTGTTTGGGCTGATGACCCAGCCGCCGGCGGGCAAGCCGCGTCACTACTTCCACCACCTGGTGCGTATGCCCTACATGCTGGCGGACCTGGGTCGGCTTTTCGATCCGGCCCTGAATGTCATTGACGGCCTTGTCGGCCAGGCAGGGATGGAGTGGGGCAAGGGTGAGGGGTTGGCGCGCGTGGCCAACACGCTGGTCGCCGGGGATCACCCCGTGGCAACCGACGCCGTGGGCGCGCACCTCATGGGCCACGACCCGATGTCCGACTGGTTGGCGGAGCCCTTCCACCGCGACCGGAACCCGCTGCTCGTCGCCGCGGAGGGGGGGTACGGCACGGTTGACCTTGGTGCGATCGACTACACCTCCGAGGTTGCACCCCAGCCCGAGGGGACGTTCTTCGCCGTGATGACAGACTCGTTGGAGACTGTGATCAGTTGGCGTCGCACGATGTGCGAGCAGGCGCTGTACTACCGCGATCATATGGCCGAGCTCACTGGCAAGTACGCGGGTGAGTTCATCCTGCTGCAGGACAACGAGGTCCGCTGGCACGATACGGATGGCCACATCCGCGTCAGCCGCCGCGAGTTGGCCGGCAGCAATCCGGACCACGCGATGTACTTTAAGTTCGTCGATCCCGAGGAGGCCGAGGGCGAGAAGTATGTTGTCTATGAGTCGGCGCTCGCGCACCTGCGAACGCTCGACCGGGTGTGCAAGATCGAGCGGCCCGCGGTGCACGAGGTGGACTGGCAGTCGATGCGAGGCTAGAGGCGAGGGACTGGTGACTGGGGATCAGTGATTGGGGGGATGATCGACCTCCGGCAACCAATCGCCAGTCCCTGGTCCCCGATAGCCGCTGTACAGAGGAGGCACTCATGACTGACAAGCCGTGGCGTGGCAGCTTTGCCATCCCGATGACGCCGTTCGACGAGGATGACCGCATCGATGTGGATGTGTTGGCGGCTGAGATCGAGTTCTGTATCGAGTGTGGCGTCGGTGGGATTCCTACGCCGCTCATGGTCAGCGAGTTCCAGAACCTCTCCGAGGCGGAGCGCAAGCTGATGATACGGGTGCCGGTCGAGGTCGCAGGTGGGCGCGTGCCGGTGATCGCGAACGTGGCCGCGGTGAACACGCCCTTGGCCGTGCAATATGCGGAGTACGCCCAGAAGCTGGGCGTCGATGGCGTGATCGCGATGCCCCCCTACATCTACAAGCCTGACTTCGCGTCGATCAAGGCCTACTTCAAGGCGATTTCTGACGTGGTGAATGTGCCGGTGTGGATCCAGAACGCGAGCGTCGCCCCGATGTCACCCGATCAACTGGTGACGCTGTGCGAGGAGATCGAGCACGTGAGCTGGGTAAAGGAGGAGGTCCCGCCGAGCCACAAGAACATCACAGCGCTGCTATCGAAGGGCAGCGCTGCCGTCAAGGGCGTGATGGGTGGGGGCGGTGGGCGTCCCATGTTCCTGGAGCACGCGCGCGGTGCTGCAGGCAACGTGCACGCCTGCCAGTTCTGCGATCTCGTCCAGCGCGTGTGGGAACTGCTCGATGCCGGCGACCTTGGTGCGGCCGGTGATCTGTTCGACGTGCTGCTGCCCTCGTTGATGCTGGAAGGCGTGATGGGAATGGCCTATGCCAAGGAGATCATGATCCGGCGGGGCGTGTTCAAGAACCACCGCGTGCGCGGCAGCGCCAGGCCGCTGGACGACTACGATGTGCGCGAGATCGATCGGACGTGGGCGCGTATTGAGCCGTATCTGTTGTGGCGCGAGTGATCAGGGATCGGCGACAGGTGATAGGGCGGGGAAAGGAGATCGGGTATGAGTGAGCAAGATGTAACAGTGCGGGTCGAGGATGCGATCAGGACAGGTTCGAGCCCGTCTGACCTGAAGATCACGGATCTGAGGACGGCGACCGTCTGCTCGAACTATGATTATCCTATCATCCGTATCGATACGAACCAGGGCGTCTATGGCATAGGCGAGGTGCGTGATGCCGGGCACCGCGAGAATGCCCTGCAGTTCAAGGATCAAGCAGTTCGGCAACTTTGGTCGGGAAGGCGGTGGCGTCTCCGGCATCGAGATCGCCCTGATGGACCTGATCGGCAAGGTCTACGGCATTCCCTGCTATCAGTTGTTGGGTGGCAAGTACCGCGACAAGATTCGCATCTACGCTGATACGCCGGAGCCCGATGAGCCCACGCCGAAGGCCTATGCCGAGCGCGTCCTGAGCCGTAAGGAAATGGGTCTGACCTTCATCAAGTTTGATGCGCGTCTGCAGGCTCTGGAGGACGTGCCGGGCGCGATGGTGGGCACGCGCACCAAGTTCGAGTACCCAATCAACGCGCGATCCCGTGCCGCCGGCACCGGGCAAGTCGTCAAGATCACGCAGAAGGGGTTCGAGAAGCTGGCCGAGATCGTGGCGCTGGTGCGCGACACCGTCGGTTGGGATGTCTCGCTCTGTATCGACCACTATGGGCACGGGTACTTGACCGTGAAAGAGGTCATCAAGCTCGCCAGCTATCTGGAGCCCTTTGGGCTGGCGTGGATGGAGGACCCTATGCCATCGCTGGATATGTGGGGTCACAAGCGTGTGACGGATGCGGTCAATGTCCCGATCGCCGGTGGGGAGGATCTCTACCTCTGGGACCAGTTCCGACCTTTCATCGAGAACCGCGCCGTAGACATCATCCACCCCGACCTTCTGACCTCGGGTGGGATGGGCGAGACCAAGCGCATCGCCGACTACGCCGAACGGTACGGCATCCCCACGGCTCTGCATTTCGCCGGTTCACCGATCGCGTTTATGGCCAATCTTCACACCGCAGCGGCCCTCCCGAGTTTCGTGGCGCTCGAGCACCATGGCCTTGATCTACCCTTCTGGAACGATCTGGTGACCGGGATGGAGCAGCCCTACCTGGTCGATGGGTATGTGACCGTGCCGAACAAGCCCGGCCTGGGCGTCGACCTGAACCTCGAGGGGATCGAGGCGAATCTGCGATCGCCGAGTGGCTTGTTCGAGCCCACTGAGGCGTGGAACACGCCCAAACTTGGATTCTGGCAGCCTGACCGGCGTTGGGATAAATAAAGGAGTCTGCGCATGACGATGACGTTGACGATTATGGGCACCGCTGCGGCGGAGGCCATCCCTGATCCGTTCTGCAGTTGCCGGGTGTGCGAGGTGGCGCGGCGTGAGGGGGGGCGGCACATTCGCGCCCGGGCCACGGCGCTGGTCAACGACGACCTGCTGATTGACCTGGGCCCGGATCTACTCACCTCGGCGAACTATGCTCGCAAGTACCTCGGTAACCTCAAGGGGCTACTGGTCACCCACCAGCATTCGGATCACTGGCTGCCGCAGAACCTCTACTGGCGCAAGCCCGGCTTCACGCCGACATCGATGGTGCCTCTGACCGTCTACGGCCCGGCGGATGCGCTCTCGGAGCTCACCCCGGATCTCGCCGACTCCGCGCACTTCGTGTGGCAGGCTGTGACGGCGGGTGACCGCTGGACGGTCGGCGATTACACGATAACGGCGATCCCCGCAACGCACGGGGGCGGCTACCTGGAGCCCTTGCTGTATGTGATCGAGCGCGATGGGCGACGGCTGTTCTACAGCACGGATACGGCACCGTATGGCGAGCGTGCGTGGGAGCTGCTGCGCGATCTCGGTCCGATGGCCTTGATCGTGCTGGATGCCACTGCTGGCGAGCGCTCGGGTGGCGATGGTCATCACGGGCTGGCACAGTTCCTCGAGACGCGGGCTCGGATGATCGCCGAGGGTATCCTGCGCCCGGGCTACACGCAGTTAGTGGCGCACCACTTCTCGCACAACGGCGGGCTGACGCACGACGAACTCGTCGAGGCATACGGTCGCCACGATGTGGCTGTGGCGTATGACGGCATGGAGTTGGCGGTCTGATGCGCGCGCGAGACTGGTGATCAGGGGCGAGGTCCTGGGTCAGAGCTAGCCCCAATCCCCAGTCTCCAATCACCAATCACTATGACGACCTACAACATGCAGACCGATCTGGTGCTGTCGCCCGAACAGGCGGGTGACCTTCTCACCGCCTGGCTGGGGACGCGCACGCGCTGCACGGGTATCGACCGCCTGGTCGGCGGGATGATCAACACGGTCCTGCGGCTGCGGTTCGATCGTGAGCCTTTTTCGGCGGTGGTCAAGCTCAACCGCCAGGGCACGACGTTTGCCAGAGAGGCATCGGTGCTGCGGCACCTGCGTGAGCGCGGATTTCCGTGCCCGGAGGTGTACCTTGTGGACGATACCATCGAACGGCTGCCGTACACGTTTCTGCTCCTTGAGACACTGCCGGGCGTGAGTATGCACGAGGTGCACCTTGCCCCAGCGGACCGTGACCGCGTCGAGCGCGAGATGGCCGAGGCGCTCGTAAGCCTGCACGGGCATACGCGCGAGACGTTCGGCCCGATCGACGGATCTGGCGAACGTCAGTGGGTCGACGTCTTCATGCCCGATCTGTGCGGGATCCGTACGCAGCCCCAGATCGA
>JALOOJ010000148.1 GCA_025454475.1 Anaerolineae bacterium | reverse complement strand
GCTCGCCTGGCGAGCCGCAGGCCAGCCAATGAAGAGCCCATAGGCCACCCACAGCAGACCCAGATAGATCAGCGTGGCCGAGTGTCCCGCCAGGATGGCCATCGCTACGCAGAGACTGCCAATGACAATGGAACCGCCATCGCGGCGCTTTGCGATGCGCCGAAGCGCCCAGAGCCCCCACGGTAACCAGGCCCCGGTCGTGATAACGCCCAGATGCCCCGCTTGGACGCGGGGTAGCCACTGAACGCGAAGACACTTGCGCCGGCGAGTGCGCCAGACCACGAGAGGGGCAGTCCGCTCCGGTCCGTCTCGGACCGAAGCCACTGCACAGCGCCGACCATCGACCACCAGACGTGCAGGATGATGATCAGCCCTAGCGCGCGTGGCGTGGGCAGCGCCAGCGCGAGCCAGGTGGGCGGGTAGAAGATCGAGGGCTGAGGGTCGCTGACGAACGACGTGCCGGAGAACAGGTAGGGATTCCAGAGCGGCAGCTCACCGGCCCGGAGGGCGCTCTTCGCGAAGTCCAACCAGATGCGGAACATGGAGGCCAGATCGTTGCCGCCCACGATGGTGTCAGCCGGCGCCAGCAGCACGTCCCAGAAGAGCGCAACGCAAAGAACAGCGCAGAGGAGCCACACCCATAGCCGCCCCAGGACCAGCCGGACGCCATTGCCAGTGGTGGCCCCATTGCCGTCAGCCAAGCACGACCTCCCCTGTGAGCGCGCCACCCTCCCCATCGCAGATCCGCGTCGGCGTGATGGTGTTATACAGCGCCCGCGCATCCCGCGTCCGCACCTCAAGGTAGGTGTCCGTCAGCCCTACCCACTCCCCCGCAAGGGTCTGCGGCTCCCAGAGCACCGGCAGAATCTGACCCACAAATCGCGCACGGTATGCCGCCCCCAACGCTTCACCCAGTGCACGCACCTCACGCCCGCGGGCCCTGCGCTCCGCCGCCGGAACGCGGTCCGGCAGCCGCACGGCGGCGGTCCCGGGTCGTTCGGAATAAGGAAACACATGCAGGCGCGCAAAACCCACGTCCCCAATGAACCGCACCGTCTCGGCGAAGGCCTCCGCCGTCTCGCCCGGAAAGCCGACCAGGATGTCGGTGGTGATCGCGATGTCCGGGGACACCGCTCGTGCATCCACTACCAGACGCCGGTATTCCCCAACGGTGATCTGGCGGCCCATCCGCCTGAGGACCGCATCTGATCCGGACTGCAGCGGGATGTGGAGCTGACGACAGAGCCGTGGATCCTGCCACAGCGCAAGCAGCGTGGGGCTGATGTCCCAGGGCTCGATCGAGGATAGGCGCAGACGCGGCAGATCGGTTTCTGCGAGTATTGCGGTGACAAGCCGGGCCAACCCGTCCTCGAGTCCAAGGTCGCGACCGTAAGCCCCCAGACTGACGCCGGTCAGCACCAACTCCTGGGCCCCCGAAGCAGCGCGATCCTTGGCGGCAGTGAGAGCGTCAGCGAATGGCAGGCTGCGACCGGGGCCACGGAGGATCCGCGTGACACAATAGGTGCAGGTGTGGTCACAGCCATCCTGCACGCCAAGAAACGCACGGGTGTGTCCCCAACGCCCCGGAGCCCACGGTGCCATCCCGCGCAATTCGGGCAGCGCGCTGTCCCCGTGCACGGACGACAACACCTGCGCCACCGTCATCGCCTTCTCCTCATTGGGCAGTGCCCACCGCACGCCCTCGACACCACTGACGAGGTCGGGAGCCGCCGTCGCCCAACAACCGGTGACTGCAAGATCGGCTCCGGGGTTGGCTCGATGCAACGCGCGCAGCCGCTGCCGGCTCTTGTGTACCGCCCGCGCGGTGACAGCGCACGAGTTCAATACGATAGCATCGGCTTCAGCGGGATCCCACACCACCTCGTGACCCGCACCGGACACCGCTCGCGCCAGCCCCTCGATCTCCGCCGCGTTCAGACGGCAGCCCATTGCTTCCAGGTAGACGCGCACGCAATCAGGTCAACGGGGTAACTCAGCGCCCTAGGGCAGCGGGCTGGCTTCCAGGGTGTCGAAAACGACAACCACGTCGCCCTCGGTGAACGAGCCGGCATAGAGGCCCAATCGACCCGTGGCATAGGCAGTGTCTTCGACCTGCAGTACCGATTGATCATTCACACGGAAATCGAAGTGCGCCCCCTCCGCCACGAGCTCCAGCCGGTTGGTCGCCTCACCCAGCAGGATCGCGTCGTGAGGCGTCCAGTCCGAGCCTAGGACGGTCCAATCACCGGCGTCATAACGCGCGGCACGTACATAGCCATCACCGCTGATTGAGAACGCGTAGAAGTGCTGATCATCCTGCATCCGGACGAGCACGCCATATTCATTATCGTGGGGGCCCGAGATCTGCGTGGCCTCCACGCTGAGGTGCACATTGTCCCAGCGGCTCTCGGACGTCGCCCAAGCCACCTGTCCCGCCGAGAGCACGTGAACCCGCAGGTGCCCCTCGCCTACGGCGACATCGGCGACGGCATCCGAGCTCAGTTCCCACCCGGCGGCATCATCGAAGCCGGTCCGCCACGCCTCCGTCGGACCCTTATCACGGCCCGCGCACGAGAGCGCCAGAAGGGACAAGGCAAGCAGTGCAATTCCGTGTCCCACCCTGGAGGAAAGGCACCGCGCGCAACTCACGGATTCGCCGCCTTGAAGTTGTCAAACCAGATGCTCGTGCCCCCCCTTGCGACTGTACCGGCCGCCATCCCGACATCGCCATCCTGCAGCGCCTCATCCTCCACCTGGGCCAGGAGCTGGCCATTGGCGTAGAGCGACAGCGTCGATCCTATACACGAGACCATGAGCCGATTCTCCGTGCCATCCGCATGGATAGCCGCAGAGCGCTGCATCGCCCGACCCGTCAGAGGGACGAGCGCCTCATTGGCCTCCCCCCGGAAGATGGCATAGTAGCCGTCGGAACTGATCGCGAAGTAGTAAAACGCGTCATTCGCGTAACGGCAAAGCAGCCCGAAGTGATCATCGGCAGGCCCGGCGGAGGTCATCAGGGCCGTGACTTCGACATCACCGTACGTGTGACCGCTGGTGGACCACACGAACCAATTGGGGACGTCGATCTGGAAGAGGTAGCGCCCTTGCTGATACCCCCGCACGTAGGTTTCGTGCGACGCGGCGCCCCAGCCGCTAGCCGGATCGGAGAAGTCATCCTCGAAGGGGGGAGATACCCTCAAGCACCCTGACAGCACGCCCACCAGAACCAATAGAGCCCAGCCGCTCAACCTAGTGAAAGGCCTCATGTGCACTCCTGCTGTCTTGACTTGCGATCGGCTCTTGACCGGCACGGCTAGCGCCGACAGCTCCGCTGATCTTGTCGCAGCCGGAGATGCTGACGCCACGGCGCCAGCATCTCTCTGGAGGCATTATACGCAGAAGGCCAGGCCCGACAACCTCGAGGATGCTCTATTGCACCTCGTACTCGAGCGTTTGGTCCAGTTTGTCGTTCAGGTATAGATCGACTTTGTACGATCCAACCGGCCAGAGTTGGCTGTTCGCGATCTCAAAGGTCAGCTCGGCATCGCCGCTGGTCAGTTCACTCTCATCGATGAGCGTGTTCGGGTCTACCCCGTCGACATCAACCGCTGTCCACACGGCCTTGACGGTGGTGTCGGATGGGGCGTTCGCCAGCGTGACGATACAGTAGACGGTCAGGTCGTCCTGCCGAAAAACGGTGGTCTCCGGGGTCCCGCTCGCACTGGCCGACAGGGTGGCGCTTCGGATGTTGGCCGTGCTCACGCTTCCGCCGCACGCCAGGGACACAACCGCCAGTACGATCACGATCACTACGATGAGATGCCTACTCTTTGCCATTGGATGTCCTCCCGCTTCAGATGATTCTGCTATGGTCACACCATTATACGCTGAGCGGCGTTCCGAAAGCGTTGCACGGGAGCACGTCGCGTGGACCGGCACCTCGCTGCGACGCGTGCCGGCGTTGGGATCCAGTGCAGAGCAACGCTACCGCAGACGCTAGGCTGCATCACACGCCTCGTCGCATAGCGCCTGCGCACGATCCGACACCATCTTCGCCGCGGGCGCTTCGCCTCGGGAAGCACCCGCATAGTCGCTCGTTGCAGTCTGCAGCACCAGCTCTCGCTGAGCACGCCGGACCGAATCTGGGATGTTCTCGAGCAAGGCTTGAGCCCTGGCGATATAACCAAGCGCCTCCGCGCCGGCATAGCGTTGCTGCGCCACCTCGGCCGCCCGCTGGTAGCACACAATGGCGCGCTCCACCAGACCTGCCTTCTCGTAGTGTGCCGCCACCTGCGCCGAAAGCGCACCCGAGCTCCGCGCGCACTCGGCTTCGAGAGCCTGGGCCACGCGCAGATGTAGACGCCGCCGACGTGCGGAGCTGAGTGCCGCGTAGGCCACCTCCCGCAGCTTGTCGTGGCTGAAGTCGTAGGCCTCTGCATTCTGCTCGCGGATGATACGGCGTCGCCATAGCTCATCCAGGTCACGTACGAGGCTGCTCTCATCCCTGTCGCTCGCCCTGGCCAGGACAGCGAACGTGAACTCGCGGCCGATCGTGGCTGCCAACTCAGCCAGGTCCGCGGCACCTGGCGAAAGTCGTGCGAGGCGCGCTTCGAGGATCATCCGCACCTTCGGCGGAAGGGGCAGAGCTGCGTGGGCCAACGCATGCCCGTGCGGCATCTCGAGCGGCCCAGGGCGCCCTATCGCCATCTGGATCATCTCGATCACAAAGAGAGGGTTGCCCTCACTGCCTCGATAGAGAAACGACGCCAGGGCAGAATCGAGCTCCCTGCCTGCCAACCGTTGCGCAAGTGTGAGGGTATCGGCGGAGCCCAGAGGCGTCACCTCGATCTCCAACAACCGCCCGCTGAAGCGCACTGCTTGCAGCAGCGTCGGCAGGAAATCTGTGGAGGCGTGACCCTCGATCTGCGAGGCGTCTTCCTCGCCCCGCGAGGCATGCTCCTCGAGGCGCGCTGTCCCGACGATCAGCAGCCTTGCCTTAGGGTCAAAGCGCAACAGGTAGTGCAGCCATTCCAGCGTATCCCGGTCGCACGACTGCATGTCATCCAGGAACAGCAGCCGCGGCTGGGGGCCTGCAAGCAGCGCCCGCGCAAGGGCCTCAAATAGGCGCTGGCGCTGCCATGCCCCGTTCCCAAGATCGGGGGGTGGCAAGTCAGGCCGTTCGGCGCGCACTTCCGGCAGGAGCCGTCCCACCTCCGCCAGCCATATGTCCCCAATGTCCGGCAATGGGTGAGCGCGGAGCCAGGTGGCCACCGGCGCATACGGCAACTCACCCTCAACGGCATAGCAGCGCGCTGAAGCGTTTGCGATCCCCTGACGCGCCGCCCAGGTGACCAGCTCTTCCGCCAGACGCGTTTTCCCAACACCGGCGTCACCCGTCAGCACCACCATACGCGGGCCGCCGGCAGCGGCCATCCGCCAGCTCTCGGTCAACAATGCCCATTCCTCGGCCCGCCCCACTAGGGGCAACGCGGTCACCGACTCTGTTGACGAAGGCACCAGAAGCGACTCGGTCGCTAGAAGCCTCAGGTACATTTCGCGTGTGGCGGTGTCCGGCTCCACTGCCAGATCGCGTCGAAGGACTGTGGCGCACGTATGGTAGGTCCGCAGCGCGGCAGCCCGATCACCTTGCTGCGCGTACAGCCGCATCAATGTGCGGTAGGTAGCTTCGTGCAGCGGGTCGTGTTGCCGAAGGTGCTGAGCATAGAGTATCGCAGCCCGGTAATCGCGCTGGGCCTCCAGAAGCACAACTAGCCGATCCAGCACATCAGCATGCACCTGATGGAGCCGCTCCCGCTCAGGAGATATCCATTCGGCGTAGCAGCTGGGCAGCAGGTCGCCACGATACAGGGTGACCGCTCGCTCGAGCGCGTCCTTCAGCGTGGGTGTGGCCCGGGATCGTGCCGGATTGCGAGCATCAGCCACAGCACGCTCAAACTCGTCCACGTCACACGTCAGTGTGCCATCGGGCCTCCACCACAGCGTCTGTGCATCAGCGTATACGTACCGACACACGTCCGGCACGGATCGCCGCAGGAGGTGCAGCAGCTTGCGCAGGTTCGCGAGTGCCTGCTTTTCGGTGGTGTCCGGCCAGAACAGATAGGCAACATAGTGGCGCGATTGGGGGACATCACGATGCAGTATGAGGTAGGCCAGCAGAGACTGCAGGCGCGCGCTGATGGCGGCAATCACGGGCGTGTCGCCGCTGAGGAGCTGGAAGTCACCGAAGAGCCGTATGTGCAGACTCGAAGCCAAACACCACCCCCAATGCGCCCGATGCCAGAGGGAGAGTCCCGCCAGGCCCCCCAATAGCGGCATTATAACAGGATTGCCTGCCCTCGTTCAGACCGCAGGTGGCCGAGATCGGTGACCTTGTGCGGACCACCGTTTGTGGTAGAATCTGCGTAGAAGAACCATGCTACGCTTGCCCCTGTAGCTCAGTTGGATAGAGCATCGGCCTCCGAAGCCGGTCGCCCGCGTTCGAATCGCGGCAGGGGTACCAGGAACAGCGGCCCGTCAGATCGACGGGCCGCTTCCGTTCCCCAACAATCACGCTGCCTGGGCGCTCCCTACCCCGTGACGATGGCCACCAGCCGGTCCGGCACCACAACGATACGCTCGACCGCTGCATCGCCCAGCGCCGACTGCACGCCGCGTTCGACCAGCACCAGCTCGCGGACCTTCGCTTCATCCGTGCCGCGGGGCACCTCGACCCGTGCCCGGGTTCGCCCGTTGACCTGCACCACGAGCGTGACCGTTTCCGCTTCCGCCCATCGTGGATCCCATGCTGGCCACGGCGCGTGGTGGATGCTGCCGTCGGGTTGCCCACCGTGCACTCGCTCCCACAGCTCCTCGGTGATGAACGGGGCAAACGGCGCCAGCAACCGCAGCAGTACACTCCGTGCGGCCCCGAATGCAGCGGTAGGCCCGTGATCGCGCAAGTAAGCATCCAACGTCCCGGCGAACGCCATCAGCGCGCTGACGGCGGTGTTGAAATGCATACTCTCCATCTGCTCAGTCACGTCCCGCACCGTTCGGTGCATCGCTCGGCCGAGCTCGTGGTCGATCTTGTGCTCCGAGGCATCGACAGCCCGTCCACCTCGCGCGGGCTCCCCAGAAACAGACAGCCGCCAGACGCGCTGCAGAAATCGCCGCACGCCCTCGATGTGCAGCGGGGTATGCCCATCAGCCTCGACCTCCCAGACAGTGTTGGCCTCAAAGGGTCCCATGAACAGCAGATGCAGCCGCGTGGCATCCGCACCGTAACGCTCGATGACGCTCTCGGGCGTCACCACATTGCCCTTCGACTTCGACATCCGCTCGATGGCGCCGGTGGTCGCGTCGCGCGCGTGCAGTACCCCCTGACTGCGCAGACGGGGGAACGGCTCGCGGAAATCCACCCATCCCGCATCAGCCAGGGCCTTCGTCCAGAACCGCGAGTAGAGCAGGTGACTCACGGCGTGTTCGGCGCCCCCGACATAGACGTCGACGGGCAGCCAGCGTCGCACCTGCTCTAGAGAGAACGGTGCCTCCGCGTTGTGGGGGTCGGTGAACCGCATATAGTACCAGGACGAGCACACGAACCCCGTCATCGTGTCCGTCTCGCGTTCAGCCGGACCGCCGCAGGAAGGACAAGTCGTGCTGGCAAAGTCCGGCACGTTTGCCAGTGGCGAGCGCCCGTCGCCGCGGGGCCGGTAGTCGGGCATCGGTGGTAACGTCACCGGCAGCTGATCTTCAGGCACCGGCACCTCACCACACACCGGACAGTGTACGATCGGGATCGGCGTACCCCAGTAACGCTGGCGCGAGACCAGCCAGTCACGCAAGCGGTACTGCACGGCGGGCCGTCCGAGGCCCCTATCCGACAGCCACGCGGTGATCGCCTCCTGCGCCGCCGCCGAGGTCATGCCGTCAAAAGGTCCCGACCCCACCAGGACACCTGGCTCAGTGAACGGCAACGGCGGCACGTCGCCATCGTATGCCGGCGCGATCACACACCTGACCGGCAACCCCAGCCGCTGCGCCAACGCGTAGTCGCGCGTGTCGTGCGCCGGCACCCCCATCACAGCGCCGGTGCCGACCTCCGCCAGCACGTAATCGGCCACGTAGATGGGCACATGCGACCCATCGGGCAGGATGGCGACGGCCCCGGTGTCGACGCCGTCGGGCTCCCGGGCGTGGCGCTCGACATCGCTGCGCTGCGCCGCCTGGTCGATGTACGCCGTGACGGCCCCACGGCAGTCTGCGCCACCGATGACGGAGGCCAGCGGGTGCTCAGGCGCCAGGGCCACAAACGTAACGCCGAACAGCGTGTCGACTCGCGTCGTGAAGACACTGATGGCGTGCGCTCCATCGCCCGCTACCGCCAGGTCGATCTCCACCCCGGCGTGGCGACCGATCCAGTTGCGTTGCATCGTCAGGATGTGCTCGGGCCAGTCCAGACCTTCCAGCGCGGCGTCCAGTTCCTCGGCGTAGGCCGTCACGCGCAGATACCACTGAAGCCGGGTCCGGCGCACCATCGGCTGGTGGCAGCGCCAACAGCGTCCGTCCTCCACCTCCTCCGAAGCGAGCACCGTTTGGCAGGTTTCGCACCAGTTGACGGGAGCCGCGGCGCGGTACGCCAGGCCGCGACGGTACAGCATCAGGAAGAAGGCCTGGTTCCAGCGATAGTACGAGGCGTCCGATGAGTTGATCTCCCGATCCCAGTCATAGGAACACCCCAACAGGTCCAACTGGCGCCGGTAGTTCGCGGCGTACCGTGTGGTGCTCTCAGCGGGATGCACACCCCGCAGCATCGCCTCGTTCTCAGCGGGCAGGCCAAAGGCGTCCCACCCCATCGGGTGCAACACCACATCGCCGCGCATCCGGTGATACCGGGCGATCACGTCCGATGGAACGTAGTTCCGCCCGTGCCCGACACTCAGACCCGCGCCTGAGGGATACGGGAAGAAGTCCAGACAATAGTAAGGGCGCTCGCCCTCAGTTGGGTCAGGCGTGCGATACGTCGCTTCCTCAGCCCAACGTTGCCGCCAGCGCGCCTCGGTTTCCCAGGGATCGTGCAGTCTCGAACTGTGCTTCGTAGCCATCGTGTTCCTCCACATCACACGTCAGTCTGCAGGCCAACCAGCCATTTGCCACGCAGATCAACCGTGCGAGCGCACCGGACGCCAACAGACCCGGCATCCGGGATATCACCTCCTCTGGCGCTAGCCATCGTCGTGTCATCGCTGCCTCCTGGGTAACGAAAAGCGCCTCCCGTGGGGGAGGCGCCTCGACCTTTTGTACTGTGCGAAAGAGTCTCTCGCGACTAACGCCTGCCCACGCGGCAATGGCTCCACCCCGCAAGGAGGAGCTGGCGCTGAAGCCGTGCACTGTAGTCGATGTTGGGCGTCATATCGCAGAAACCTTGATTCGCCTTACATCACCCATCATAGCACAGGACGCTACCCGATGCAAGACCTTCGCACAACATTAGGTGCGCTCGATGTATGGGCGAGCTTGTAGTTCGCCCATGCACCATGATAGGGCCGTATCACGAATGGAGGCGCGGTCTCGGTGCCGGGGAGCTTCAGAAAGTCCCCGGCACCTGGAGAGACGCGCTGCACAATATAGGCAAGACAGTGGTCCACATATCGCCCCCAACATGGAATGCTCCCACTGCTCTGCCGTGGGACGAACTGTGGCCCTGCGTCTGCGCGGGCGTTCGCCCACGACACGGCTTGCTACGGCCCGGCAGGCGCGCTGCATCGCCAGGCGCTCTCCGCCCCGTGGGGCGAACTGTCTTGTTCGCCCGCGGCAAGGCGACGTGCGAAGAGCGAGGCATGCTTCGTCGGCAGGCGCCTCGTCGCCCAGAGGCGAACTGGACAGTTCGCCGTACGTCCCGGACCATCCCGAACCGCAGGCATGCTGCGTCGACACGCGCTCTCCACGTAGGGCGAAGTGCTACTTCGCCCTACGCAACGCGGACGGTTGCTGAAACGCACGTCCGGTAGCATAATCCGAGCACAGAACCGCAAGGAGCGCTATCTATGACAGCAGCAGGCACATCAGCGTGGGTCATCGAGCTCATCGAGGCACTGTGGGCCGATAAGGGCAACGATATGCGTCTCGCTGAGCCCGAAAGGGCCTGGGACCCGCCCCTGATCGGGTTCGCCAATGGCGCCGATGCCCTCTGGACGCAGTACAAGACGGTCGTTGACCCAGGCCACTGGACGCCCGTAGAAGCCTGGCGCCTAGCCTATCCTGACGTGGATGTGGCGCCTGAAGAGCTCACCGTCATCTCGTGGATCCTGCCCCAAACTGAGGCCACCAAGCGCGATCAACGAGAGCAGACGCTCT
>JALOOJ010000147.1 GCA_025454475.1 Anaerolineae bacterium | reverse complement strand
ACACGCGCCCGCCCCGCGTCGCGATGTCGGCGACGACGGGGCCCACGCGTTGCGTGCGTCCCATAAGTAGAGCACACGCTCGGTCAATGTGGTCCTGCCCGCGCCGTGTGGGCCATAATGCCGATATTGCGGACCACGCGCACAGAGTGGCGAGCGCCGATCATGCCCGCGTACCCTAGGGGATCGGTGGCTCGATCCGAATGGTGGTGTCGAATTCGATCAGGATTGTCGACCGGGCCTGTACTGCCTTCTGCGTACTGACGCCTGTCGAGGGGTCGGTTGAGACCGAGAGCGTCTCGCCCGTCACGGACATCCTCTTGGGTAGACCATCGTCCTGGCCTATCCACAGCTCCGTTTGACTTTGCAGGTCCACGTCGCCTGACCTGGAAGTGCTGCGGTAGCTGTACACCGCCACGGCTGTTTCATCCAGAACCTCGCTACGGAGCCAACGCGCGTCACTGACTGTCGCACTGATCGTCTCGGCGGTTACCTCTCCATCCCCAAGAAAGGTGGCCCCAGGGATCTGGGCCTTCTCCCACGTGCCCGTGTCTTTGGTATTAACATAAACATCGTCGCCTATCACGATGTATTCCACCCCTTGGTCGGCACTCGCAATACGTTTCCTGTCGGGCGGCACGAACTCGATCACGTTTGTTGTCGGTTGGGCTTCGCCCAAAGACGTTGTGTCAGTCATACGGTTGGGTGCTGAATAGAGCGCGAGCAGAGCCGCTACAACAGCAGCTTGGGCTTCCTCCCCACTCGGTTCCTGGGCTTCTGTGGGCAGGATCGTCGGCGATGGCGAATCGGTGGGCTCTATCGCGTCCGGTAGCTCTGGGACCACTGTCGCAGGAGCGGGCGTGCCTGTGAGCGCGGGCCGGCAGGAGCTGGCCAGGCCAAGAGCGGAAGCCATGAATATGACACATATCAGGGTACGTCGCATATCTTGCATACTGGTCCTCTTAAGGGGCGGTATCAACGAGCGGATCACAGGTCCGGCTAGCGATGTCGACAGTCCATATCGCGATCTGGGGCTTGTCCCCGGCATCGCGATTCCGGTCGACTGGCATCTGCGACCGCTCTACGTTTCCGTCGCTCATCGACGACGGCGCATCCCCGGGGTGCCTGCCCCAGGCCCTGTTATAGCTCGAGCCCATCAGGAGCGTCAGCTCACCTCATGGAGCATACTTCCCACGCGTACGCTGTACACGGTGGGAGTCTGAGCTCCCGATCGAAATCACTCGGTGAGACGAAGGTCTCAAGCGTGTCTTCCTGATCGATGATGGTCACGCGAACCTGTTGGCCCTCCACACCATACTGGCGGCCATCGAAGTGGAACCGGGCGGAGACCGGCGAATCGCTCACGTTGACGAACATCAGAACGAGCTTGTTCTCTTCGGGCAGTCGCCATGCGCCCGTCATCACGGCATCGGTCGTCACCCACCAGTCTTCCCTCCACTTCCAGTCGGCCCGTACCGTTGGGATGTCGCCCTCAAGCCGCGGCGGGCGGCACATCGTGCCGGTGTAGAAGTAGCGCCGCAGACGCCAACGCAGCCGTACCATCTGTCGCAGGAAGGCCGCGCTATCCTCCTCGTTGATGATCTCTGGGCCCATCCACCCGATCTGCTCGCCGAAGACGAGCTGCTGTCCCGCCTTCATGCGCAATGCCAGGCTCTTTGTCTCTCCGCCGCCGTACGCACGTCCGAACATCTGGATCGCGCTGCCGTAGACCGCCATGAAGGCGGGCACCTGACCGTCGTGTTGCCATGTCCACGTGAGGTAGCCGTCAAACCAGCGGGCGAACGGCTCGGAGTTGCACTCGCTGGTCAGCATGCACCCTTCGGGCATCCGATCGCGGATGGACTGCAGCATCTCCCAGTAGCCCTCAACCCACCAGTGTCCTCCACCCAGCGGGTGCCCGTGCGTTTTGTCGAAGCACAGTTTCGGCGACATCGCAGATATCTGGTCGATGTAGACGCCATCGACGTGGTATTCGTCGAACAACCGCAGGCAGATGGAGCGGATGCGGTTCTGCCACAGCTCGGTGGAGGGACACATAACCGCGAAGCGCACCGGGCTGCCATCCGCCTCCTTGCTGCCGTACTTCTCCTCATAGGGCTGCCCCTGCTCATCCTTGGTAGCCGCGGGCAACGCGACGCTCGTGAACTGGTAGTCCTCGACGCCTCTGTCGTGCATATCCCACAGACGCCCGTTGATGTAGGGCATCACGTAGATGCCCGCCTGCCGGAGCTCTTGCACCCCTTCGGCGAAGCCCTCCTTCACCGGGAAGTAGTGGGGATAGTCGTTGTCAAACGGGATCTGATGCCAACCGTACCAGTGGAAGCCGACCGGCACATCCATATACTCGGCAAATGCCTTCACCTTGGACACCACCTGCGCGCGGTCGCCCCAAGCCTGCGTCCAGACGGGCAGCTCCCGCATCCACTGCGGGGTATCTGCACGGCCCTCAGGCCCCAGCTCAGGGTACCACCGTGCTTCTCGCCGCAGCCACTGACGGTAGATCAGGGCGGCGTCAAACCAGTCGCCTCGAAGCAGCTGCCATACGGCCTCGCCGCTCAGGACAAAGCCGTTTCCTCCGACACCCATGGCTTCCGCGGGATGGTCGAAGGTGAAGGTGACGGTTCGTTCCTCAGGGCTGCTTGCCACCGTGATGTCCTTGGCACCGGCATTGGGGTCATGCATCGCCACGTAAAGACCGGTTTTCCGGTGCTCATCGTAGGCTGCCATGAACTGCATGGTGGTCCAGGGCTCGGGGTAGAGCCCATGGTGACGGAACTCCCGCCGCCAAAGCCCCTTCTGCACTTCGCCAGGCGCACGCGGGAAGAATACCTTCGCGTCCGGATCCAACTCGGTGATGGCGATCTGGGGGAAGACCACCCGCCAAACGCTCCACTGTGAGGCCGGGTTCTCCACTCGCAGGCTCCAGCGCAGTGCATTGGCCTCGCTATCCGCGGTAACACGAACTATGACCTGCAGACCAGCAACTCTCGCTTGCTGCCAGCCCAACTCGGCGCCGTCGGCGGTAGACGTAATCGCCACCTCACCCCAGCCTGAATCCGCGTCGAGCTGGATTTCCTCTTTCGTTTCACAGTGACGCAGTTTCACCGTAAACAGTGGCAGCGACCAAGCTGACAGAAATTCGCAGTCTGTCACAGTGTCAGAAAGGCTCTGCAGCCTGATGCCGTCAGGCGTCCGCTCGAATACCACTCTCAGTTCGCCAGGGGCCACGATTGACTTTTTAGACAGATCTTGTTCTTGCATATTCATCTCCATACTGGAAGGGTGGATTATCGGTCGCTCATCGACGGGGGGGCATCCTCGGGACGGCTGCCCCAGGCTTTGTTGGGGCGTGGGCCCATGACAAGGGAGAGCTCCCCGCCGTCCAGGGTGGCTTCGTGGGTGAACCAGGGACGCTCGTGGGGGACCCCGTTGAGGGTGGCACTCTGGATGTACTTGTTCTGGCGGCTGCACCCCTCGGCGTTGAGAGTGAAAACTGGGCCATCCGGCTGGTGAAGCTCGATGCGCTCGAAGACGGGGCTCCCCAGGGCATAGTACGGTTCTCCAGGGCACGTGGGCAGGAAGCCGATCGAGTTGAAGATGTGCCACGCACTCATAGCTCCGCCGTCCTCGTCACCGCAGAGACCCAGCGGGGTGTCGTCGAACCAGATGTCCATGATCTGGCGGATGCGGCGCTGGGTCTTCCAGGGCGCCCCGGCCCAGTTGTAGAGGTAGGGGATGTGGAAACTGGGCTCGTTGCCGGTGACGAACTGCCCGATCAGGCCGGTCGAGTCGGGGAACTGGCTCAGAAAGTGCCACTTGGCGTTGTCGCAGGGCTCGATGAAGAGTTGGTCGAGGCGGGCGACGAACGCTTCGCGCCCGCCCATCAGGTCGATCAAGCCAGCCACATCATGCTGTACGCTCCAGGAGTAGGTCCAGGCGTTGCACTCCGCATAATAGGCGCGCCCGCCCTGGCCGCCGGAGAGCTTGGGATCGAAGGGTTCGATCCAGTCGCCGTTGGCGCTGCGGGGGGCCATAAAGCCGTTGGCCGGGTTGTAGAGCTTGCGGTAGTTGCGGGCTCGCCTGATGAAGGTGGCGTAGTCTTCCTCCTTGCCTAGCTCACGTGCCATCAGGGCAAGGGCGTATTCGTCATAGCTACACTCGAGGCTGACGGCGACGGCCTGCCGCGCTTCGAAGGGATGCACTTCGGGTACGGTCTCGCTCTCGTCGGGTCGCAGGGCTGGAAAGAACCCCTTCTCCACATAGACGCGATCGAGATCGGTCAGGGGCCCGTTGCGCCACGGGAGCTTCGTCGCCTCGGCGACGCGCTTGCGCATCGCGGCGTAAGCGGCCTCGACGTCAAAATCGGTCAGGCCCTTGCGGTAGGCGTCGGCGATCATGGCGACGGTGTGGTGGCCGAGCATACAGGGGACGTCACCGCCGACCTGCGGGAAGCGGGGCAGCCAGCCGGACTGGGTGGCCATACGGACGTAGGAGCGGACCATATCGAGCTCGCGTTGGGGATCGATCAGCAGCCGTAGGGGGTGGGCACTACGAAACGTGTCCCAGATCTGGTCACTCACGTAGAAATCCGGCTCACCAGTGTGCACCCGACCGTCGTAGCCGCTGAAGTAGCGCCCCTCCTCGGTGATGTTCTGCATACGGCCCATGTACCGATAAAGGGCGGAGTACAAGGTGCGGCGTTGCCTTTCGCTTCCGCCCTCGACCTGGATCTGCGCGAGAGCGGCCTGCCACTCTTGTCGGGCGCCTTCCACCAACTGGGCGAAGGGGCGGTCGCCAAGCTCGTTCTCCCGGTTGCGCCGGGCCTGCGATGCGTCGATCAAAGAGACGCCGATGCGGGCCTCGATAGGAGCAGCGCCCGAAAAGTGGAGCCTGACCCCCGACTGCAGGTCGTCTCGACTGGAAACGGTGCGGTCGAAGCGGATGCTGAAATAGCCGGTGACACCACCACCAAGCTCCTGGTGGCCCTCAATGATCGCCCCGTCGGCGTGGTCGATGTTCGCTTTCCGGGGGGCAAGCAGCACACAGGGGCTTTCGGCCTCTGGGAAGGCAAAGCGGTAGACCACACCGTGCCGGGTGACGGTGTAATCTGCCAAAATACCATAGCGTTCCAGCAGCACCTGGTAGTAGTGGGGTGCCGCCGTCTCAAAGTCGTGGTCAAATAGGGAGGCGCAGTTCTCGATGGTCGGGGCGGGAGAACCGGTCACCGGCATAAGGAGTGGGCTGGCGGTATTGCGATGACCATGCACCGGCACCGGGAACCCCCAAATGTGGTCTGCCAGATAGCGGTCGCCTACCCTCGGGTCGAACTGGGGACTGACACCCACCATACCGTGGGGACGATAGACGGTGGGATAGGTCGCCGTTAGGAGGTGACCTATCCCACCGATGTTGGTATCAACGTACTCAAGGCCCATTGCATACCTGCTTTCTGATAGGGGCGAGTGTGTGCCACGTGCGGGACGGTTGGCCAACCGATGCTCGTGCACGATGCTGAGACGAGTTCGGGTTTCGGCGGACTATCGCTCGACCGTATAGCGATTCCAGCTTGCGCGCTGGGCAAAGGGCTTTTTCGAGCGGCGCGGGCCATCCACCGCAGGAAGTCCCACAGGCACAATGACGATCATCAGCCGGTCATCGGGGATGCCGAGGAGCTCGCAGACCGGCGTGCGTTTCACCGGGTCGCGGAAGATGCCATCGATCCAGCCGGCACTGTAGCCCAGCGCCGCGGCAGCCAGCAGCATCTGCGTCGTGGCGCAGGCGTAATCCTCGAGGTAGCCGATTGGCCCCATGGCCAGACGAGTGTGATCGACCACCAGCACGATCATAGCAGGCGCGGTCTGCAGGGGCTCAGTTCCGGCGATCTCCCCAATCCGCCGCAGCAGGTCGGGATCGTCGACGATGATGAACTCGGAGGCCTGCGCGTTGTTCGGCGAGGGTGCAGCCATTCCCGCCTCGACAATCCGACGCAGGTGGGCTTCCGGCACCGAATCGGGGCGGAAGGCAGCCTTGTGGCAATAACGTTGTGCGACCGCATCAAAGAACTCCACTGTGATCCTCCAAAGGTAACGTGTCTAATGGAATAGCAATGTCACGAACTCGTTCAGACAGCGCCGCCACGTCAACCATTCGTGGGAGACGTCGGGCGTCTCCCAATAAGTATACCGGATGCCCGCCCGATCCAATTCGGCCCTACGGCGCTGGGTGATGCCCCATTCGCGCGGCTCGCCCGTGCCCGCACCAAACCAGAGCAAGCGCAGGCGAGCGTTGAACGCTTCCGTATCATCCATGGGTCCACCCGCGGCAGCCACAAGCCCAATGTCGTCCTCATCACCGAGTGGTGGTCCGCTGAACACGCCGATGGTGTCAAACAAGTCCAGGTTGTGCAGCGCCGTCTGGAGCGCCACACAGCTGCCCATAGAGAGCCCGGCCATGGCACGCTGAGCGCGGTCCGTCAATGTGCGGAAGCTACCATCAACCATCGGGATCAGGTCATCCACGATGAGGCGCGAGACTGTCTGTGAGAGCCTCGGCGGGCGCGAACGCACGGTACTCACCACCGGCGGCGGTGCGCTCTGGCCCGGTTCATACGCATAGTTGCACTCCATGACCACGATCATTGGCACAGCGCGTCCGGCGGCGATCGCGTTGTCCATGATGAAACTCATGCGGCCCTGCGTGGTCCATCCGCGCTCGTCCTCGCCTCCGCCGTGCTGCAGATAGAGCACGGCGTAGCGTCGGTCGACGTCGGTGTCATAGCCTGGTGGCGTGTAGACTAAGGCGCGACGCCAGGTTTTGGTGGTGTTGGCCCAGTACCACCGGATGCGCACATCGCCGTGGGGCACATCCTGCGGTTGGTAGTAGGCGGCAACCTTCGGGTCCTCGGGCAGCTCGACACCGCTGGTTTGGCGGTTATAGCCGAAGAAGGTCTCGCTCCCGGGGTCGTTGACTACCAGACCGTCTACTACGAACCAGTAATAGTGAAATCCGGGAACGCCCGGAGGGATGGTGCCGGTCCAAACACCTTCGGCATCGCGCACCAAGTCGCGTGGCTCGGCGCCGAGGCCATTATCCATGCCGCCGGGTTGCACCTGCACGCGACTCGCGCCAGGCGCATTGATCAGAAACGTGATGCTGCCGTCGGGGTTGATGCGCGGGTAGGGTGCACCCCGCACATTCGTGGATGCCGGGTAGGAGCCTGTCCTTACTGTCACAACCCCTCCTCGTAGGGTGCGATCTGCAGCATCACGTTCCGATTGATGATCATGATCCAGGCGACGACTACAGGTGTCCGCCGTCGCTTGCCTGATCCAGGACGTCCAGGATTGCCTTGACCAGCTCACGGGCGTCGTGTTCACTGAGCTCGACAGCGACCCTGGCGTCCAGCCCCAGACCCTCGTTGACGAAATCGATGTTCAGGGCGTGCTCCTGGGGTATATGGAACGGGTGATCATACGAAACGTTGGCCTGGTTGACGGAGAACCAACCGGACGTCCCCTTACCACTGCCGTCCAAAGCGATTTTCCTGACGATCATTGTGCACATTTCTACCCTCACTGATCTGTCTAGAGGTACTTCGCCAGGAAGCTGAAGATCCGCTCCCAGCCGTCCACTGCTTGTTGCTGGCGGTAGTTAGGCCGATGGTAGTAGAAGAAGCCGTGTCCCGCCCCGGGATACCGGTGAAACTCATAGGTCTTGCCGTGCTCAATCAGCACTCGCTCGTGGCGATCAACTTGTTCTGGACTCGGACTGCTGTCATCATCGCCAAAGATTCCCAGTAGGGGGCATGCAAGGTCTGCGGTGTAGTCTATTGGTGCCACCGGGCGCCTGGGGTTCAGATCCGCCTCGGACGCGACGACCCCACCGCCCCAGCAATCGATCACCGCGTCCACATCCGGAATCCGGCAAGCCGCCAGATACGCGTGCCGGCCCCCAGAGCAGGTGCCGAATAGACCCATCTTGCCATCGGCATAGGGCAGGGACCGAATGAACGCCATGGACCCAGCCGTATCCCCCACAACCTGGCTATCCGGAATGCCGCCGTCAGCGCGGACCTTGACGGCGACATCCTCAGGTGTACCGTGCCCAACCCTGAAGTAGAGGTTGGGAGATAGCGCAATGTAGCCGTGGTGCGCAAACCTGCGGGTGGCCTCGCGGTACCATTCATCCCAACCGGGCATATGGTGGAGCAAGACAACCGCCGGGAATGGCCCGGCACCCAGTGGACGGGCTAAGTACGCGTTGATTAACGCACACCCATCCCCGGACAACGTGACGGTCTCCGCCAACATGCCCTCATAGTCCTGCGTCTGGTACATCGCGCTCTCCTTTTCGCTTATTCGTGCTACCAACCGGACCGTCGACGGTGGCTTGCGCGATCGTTCCCGGCCCAAGGAATAGGATTGATGGTCGCCGGACCCGAGTATACGCCCACCGGTCTGACCTGGGAAGTCGACGCGTGCGATAGGCGTAGTCATCTCCCGTGCCGTGCGGCGGCTTAGCTTCAGTGGGAGGCCATAGGCGCCTTTGGTTCGATAGAGGGGGAGCACTCACCCGTATCCCCAAGTTAGCTTTCGCGTCGTAAGAGGTAGACCGGGTGCTGACCATGTTGGTGAAAGGACCATGCTGAATGAAAGCCAAGGTTTTGCTCATTGTCGCCCTAAGCATACTGGTATCCCTCGTCGCTCTGCCGGTGTTGGCTGACAATGGGGACACTGCAATGTGGGTGAGCCGCGTGCGGTTGTCCTATATCGGGCGGTCCTCATCGAGTCCGGATAGGGTGATGGGCATGGTCTACGTGCGTGATGCTAATCGGAAGCCCGTTGTGGGCGCGGCAGTCACAGTCAGTTGGTCGCTGCCGAACGGGCAGTTCGAGGAGACGGTGGTGACCTCGACCGGGGGCATCGCCCGGTCCTATGTATGGGAGGGAGACGGTACGTACCAGTTGGAGGTGCTCGACGTGGTCAAGCTGGGCTGGCTGTACGTCGCGGAACAGAGCCTTCTGACCAGCGCTTCCCTCACGATACCGTGGTCCCGCAGGTGAATAAGCGGGACCTGGAACCTCCAATGCCGTTGGCTTATCCACGGCTCTAGCTGTTCCTCGACCTGGAACCCCCTCATCAGCCGGCCTGCAGGCCGGCTGATGTCATGTCTCGATAGCCCTCTGCCTCGGGCGCTCCAGTGGCGGGTCTTGACCCCGGCACTCGAGACCTCTGAACTCCGTAGCCGGATACGGTTTGTGCTGGATGGGATCCTTGCAGGTCCTAGCACGGCCGCCTGTTGCCTGATGGAGTATGAATCTAGTTATAAACCGACCGTATCCTTCGGGCGAGTTCCCCGTCGTAAGAAATGTGTATGAAATCACCAGCGTTGCCGTAAAGGAGATCCGTCCGGATGAAAGCCAAACTAACGCTCGTCATCGCCCTGTGTATCCTGTTGTCGTCCATCGCTCTCCCGGTTCTGGCCGAGGATTCCATAGCCATGTGGGTCAGCCGTGCTCGTTTGGCCTATGTGGGACGATCCTCAACGGGGCCGGACGCTGTTGTGGGGCTGATCCATGTTCGTGATGCTAACTTGCAGATGGTGGACGGTGCCACTGTCACGGCGACCTGGACAACGCCTGATGGAAGGGTGCAGCAGACTGCCGTGACGGCCTTTCAGGGCATCGCTGAGTTCCGCATCTGGGCAGGCCGGGGCACCTACACGCTGTGTGTGGACGGTGTGACCAAGGATGGGTGGCTGTACGCTCCCAGTCTGGATCGCGGTATCTGTCCCACGTTCCGTGTCCCGTGATCTACGGGCGATTCGGCTGACCCTCACCGCACGACCGCTATCGCTCTGGCTGCAGCTAACGCCCAAGGGCGTTGGCGGTCCCGATATCTGACTTCGCACCGTAAGCCGGCCCGCGCGCCGGCTTACGTGCGTAATAGCCCCTTTCTTCCCTTGCTCAGTCCCAGCTTCCCCCAAGTGACGGGCCTTCCGATTTACAGGCGGCGGACGTATACTCTACCCAAGATTGTGCGGCGTAGCCGGTACGGGAGTTGACGGGCAAGGCAATGGCGTAACCGGCGCGACGTGATGCTGCGTCGTCGTTGCGA
>JALOOJ010000146.1 GCA_025454475.1 Anaerolineae bacterium | reverse complement strand
CGGCGTGACATCTCAAAGTGCCCATACCTGGACGAACCGGGGCAGAGCCGGCTGATGTGGACGCGGGGCCGGTACGGGGACACAATCAAGGAGGCTTGCAATGTCGTTTCTAGGAGGAAAGAACAAGGCCCAACCCACGATGGATAGCGCGCCGCGGGTGCCATCACCTGGTCGGCCGGCATCGTCGCCGATTGAGACCACGATCGGACCGAACACCCAGATCAAGGGTGACATCCAGGGAGATGGTGGACTGCGGGTCGATGGCGTCATTGAGGGGTCAATCGAAGTCACAGGCAACCTGGTCATCACTGAGAGCGCGAAGATCCGCGCCGAGATCAAAGCTAACAACATCTCGGTTGCCGGCGCCCTGCAGGGCAATGTGGTCGCCTCGCGAGTGGAGATCCTGGACACCGGGCGTGTGTGGGGCGACCTGACGGTGAAATCCCTCTTGGTAAGTGAAGGCGCCTACTTCCGCGGTCAGACCTTCATGCCTCAGGACCTGAAACCTCCGCAGCTCCAGGGCCCGGCTCTGGTGAAAAGCGAGGACGCGACTGGCGCCGACGCAGGCACAGTTGTGGACGTGGTAGCAAAGGAGTAGGCGGCTCAACGAAGGGCACACCTTCGCGCGCTGTGAAGCCTTGCGAAGGGTCTCGCTGGGTGACGTGCGTAACTGCATCAGAAGCCTTGCACGGTTCCTTGGTGGCCTGCGAAGGCCTACCAGCTTCCGCAGGATGTGGTCTCGGGGTACTGGTCTCGTCGAGCAAGACGGGTATAATACGCGAGCCGTTGGGTGGCCGTGGTAGAGCACCAGGCTCTCTGGGTACCCGAATATCGTTGGAGGGTCGGATGGAAGTGATGGTGGAGTTCGCCGGTTTGGCGCGCGTCCTAACCAGGCGCTCACGCTTTCCACTCGAGCTGGATGACGGCTGTTCGTATCGCTGCATTCTGCAACGCCTGGGCGAGATGCACCCCGAGCTGGTTGGCGAAGTCATCCATCCCAGCTTCGCGGCGTTGCAGTCCTCGAACATGCTCAACCTGAATGGACGACGCATGGTTCAGCCAGCCCAGATGGATGAGTGCCCACAGCAGGGCGATCGTCTTATCCTGATGTCCATCCTTGCAGGAGGATAGCGACGAGCACCTCTACCTTTCCGCGGGAATCATCCGTCGATGGCGAGTGATTCCCGCGATCCGCGCCGTACACACCGGCATCCAATAGGCGACAACCGACGGCTGTAGCCGCTTCTCTCTCAACGCCCAAGGAGGCAAGCCCAATGTATGGATACCACGGAAAGATACTTCATATTGATCTGACAAACCGAAAGACTTGGACCGAGGAGAAACCCGAATCCTGGTACAAGATGTACATAGGTGGCGTCTCGATGGCCTCGCGTCTTGCGTGGGAGAACATCGAGCCGGGATGCGATCCCCTATCTCCGGGCAACCCGATCTGCTTCGCCAACGGAATATTCGCCGGTACACCGGTTCCGGTCGGCGCTAAATACGGCCTGGCCTCGAAATCGCCCCTTACAGGTTGGATCGGCGACAGTCTGTCGGGGAGCTGGTTCTCTGTGGCCCTGAAGCGAACTGGCTGGGACGGCATCGTGGTCCATGGTGCCAGTGACTCATGGGTCAATGTGTTCGTCGATGACGACCGGGTGCAGTTCAGGCGCGCAGACAAGTATCTCGGTATGGGTACGTTTGAGACCGAGGAAGCGATCCGCGACGACTTGATGGATGATCAGGTGCGCTCTGCCACGATCGGCCCGGCAGGAGAACATGGGGTCCTATTCGCGAACGTGACGAACGATGGGCGCCAGGCGGGCAGAACTGGGCACGGCGCGGTGTGGGGCAGCAAGAAGCTCAAGGCGTTGTCGGTTCGTGGCACGCAGGGCGTGCGTGTGGCCGACTCCGACACGCTGATGAAGATATCATTCACCGCAATCGAGGCAGCGCAAGGCCCAGATACCGCGAAATACCGCATACTCGGTACGGCGACGAATGTGCTGAACATGAACAACCTAGGGCTGCTCCCAACGCGCAACTACCAGGAGGGCGTCTTTGAGTGGGCCGAGGACGTGAGCGGCGAGTACCTCGAGGAGCACCACAAGGTGAAGAAGATCGCTTGTGCCCAGTGCCCGATCGCGTGCGAACAGGTGTCAGCGGCGAAACAGGGCCTGTATGCCGGGGCAATGACCGGCATTGAGTATGAGTGTCTGTACGCTAACGGCCCGAACTGCGGCATTCGCGACATGAACGCGATTATCAAGATGATCGAGATCTGCGATCACGGCGGTCAGGATGCAATGAGCAGTGGTGTCACGGTCTCCTGGGCGATGGAGTCGTTTGAGCGTGGCGTGCTGAAGAAGGAGGATTTCCGCTGCGCCAAGTACCCTGAAGGGTTCGAGGCCAACTTCGGTAACAGTGAGGCAGGCGTCACGTTGACCGAGATGATCCGCGATCGAGAGGGCATTGGTGCTCTGCTATCTCTTGGCACCAGGCGCGCGAGCGCACAGATCGACACAGAGCGGGGCACGGATTCCTACAAATGGGCGATGAACATCAAGGGACTGGAGAACCCTGGGTACGACGCGCGTGGGCTGAAGACGTTCGCTCTCGGGCTGGCTGTGGGGACGCGAGGCGGGTGCCACAACCGCACTGCAGCGTATGACCCGGACATCAAGGGAGATGTGGACCGCTTCTCGGTTGACGAGACTCGTGGCGCTGTAGCAAAGGACACCGAGGAGTACGCGGCGGTCTACGACACGCTCCCCCTGTGCAAGTTCATTCGCAGATCGTTCACCGGGAAGGCTGATCGCGCCGGCGCGTGGCCCGCTATCGCGGCTCTGATCAACGCCACGACCGGTTGGGATTTCGAGTACGGCGATGTCGACCTGATTGGTGAGCGCGCGTTCACCATAAAGAAGGCGTTCAACATCCGTGAGGGTTGGACCCGCAGCGATGACGTGCTGAACTATCGGTGGCACCATGACCCGATGACCAAGGGACCCTCCGCCGGTCACGTCGTCTCCTATGAGGAACTGGAGTACATGAAGGATTTGTACTACGAGGCGAAGGGCTGGACGAAGGACGGTCTGATCCCCAAGGAGAAGCTAGTTTCACTGGGGATGGACGATGTCGCTGATCAGATCGGGGTATAGGAGGAGCCAGTGATCACGTCGACTTCGAAGTACAAGAACATCACGTGCGATCCCGAGAAGTGCATCGGCTGTCAGCTCTGTGAGTACATCTGCTCTTTCAAGAAGGTCGGTGAGTACAACTCGTACCGCAGTCGCATCCGCACCGTGCGGGTGGATGAGATCCTGATCACCGCGGTGGCGTGCCGGACCTGCGAGAACGCGCCGTGCGTGACAGTCTGCACTCGCGATGCGCTTAGCCAGGACCATGTGACCGGCATCATCCATCTCGATGCCACGCTGTGCGATGGGTGCGCCTGGTGTATCGAGGCCTGTGACTTCGGCGCGATATCGATCAACCCAATGACGAAGCTGGCTGAGATCTGTGACCAGTGCGAAGACGAGGAGGACGGGCCGCAGTGCGTCATCTGGTGTCCCAAAGATGCTTTGGAGCTGACGACCCCCGATCAGCGAGCCCAGAAAGCGCGCCGGAAGCTGGTAACTGACGAGGCACTGAGGTGAATGCAGCAGCCCATCGCCCTGACCAGGGAGGAATGGAATTGTGGTAGCCGAGAAGCCCCCAACAACTGACAGCCCACGGATAGGTGTGTACGTCTGCCACTGTGGCTCGAATATTGCCAGTGTCGTGACGCCCTCGGAGGTCGTGGGTTACGCCCAGACGCTGCCCGGTGTCGTGGTTGCCAAGGAGCACCGCTACATGTGCTCGGATCCCGGACAAGCCCTGATCGCGGCCGACGTCAAGGAGAACCGGCTGGATAGGGTCGTGGTCGCCGCCTGCAGCGTGGCTATGCACGAACCCACATTCCGAGCCTGCATCGCTGAGGCGGGTCTCAACCCGTTCATGTTCGAGATGGCCAACATCCGTGAGCACGACTCCTGGGTCCACGCTCACGAGAAGGAGGCTGCGATTCACAAGGCGAAGGAGATCGTGGCCTCTGCTGTGGCGAAGGTGAGTTACGGTCAGCCACTGGAGATGTTCCACGTGCCGGTAACGCGACGGGCGATGGTGATTGGCGGCGGCATCGCGGGCATCAGCGCCGCGCTGGATCTGGCTGATATGCAGATCGATACCTATCTGGTCGAGAGAACACCGACCATCGGCGGCCGAATGGCCCAACTGGACAAGACTTTCCCGACGATGGACTGCTCGATCTGCATCGAGGCGCCCAAGATGGTCGACGTGGGCAAGAATAAGCGCATACACCTCCTGACGTACTCCGAGGTCAAGGAGGTGAATGGCTACATCGGCAACTTCGAAGTCACAGTCGAGCGCAAGCCGCGGTACGTGCTGCTGGATCGCTGTACCGGTTGCGGCCTGTGCGTCGAGGTGTGCCCCATCGATGTGCCGAATGAGTTCGAAGAGGGGCTTGGGCCACGCAAAGCGATCTATGTGCCGATGGCGCAGGCAGTACCCTCGGTGTACACGATCGATCGCGACGCCTGCATCGAGTGCTATAAGTGCGTCGACGCGTGCGGGTCCTTGGAGGCGATCACCTTCGCTGAGGAGCCGGAGCAGATCAAGCTGGATATCGGCACAATCATCGTGGCCACGGGGTACGACATGTGGGACCCCACGGAGATTGAGGAATACGGCTTCGGCGTCTATGACAACGTGACGACGATGATGGAGATCGAGCGCCTGCACTGCGCGGGCGGACCCACCGTCGGCGAGTTCATTCGCCCCTCCGATGGGAAGACGCCCAAGACGCTGGGCCTCATTCAGTGTGTGGGGTCGCGTGACAAGCGCTATCATGAGTACCCCGGAAAGACGTACGAGGAATTCTACGAACGCGCGAGAGAGGCGGGTATCCACTTCGTGCAAGGCCGTCCGGCGGAGATCCGGGAGGTCCCGGGCAGCAAGAACCTGATCGTGCGCGCTGATAACGTGAGTCTAGGTCGCCCAATGGAGTACGAGTTTGAGATGGTGGGGCTATCGACGGCCGCGGTATCATCGGATGGATCTGAAAGCCTGGCGCGGGTGCTGACGGTTCCAACAGACAGCTTCGGGTTCTTTATGGAGTCACACCCGAAGCTCAAGCCGATCGACACGCCTACCGAGGGCATCTACCTGGCCGGATCTGCACAGGGCCCCAAGGATATCCCGCAGAGCGTGGGCCAGGGGAGCGGCGCGGCGGGCCGGGCGGCGCGAGTCCTCTCGCACGACGAGTGGGAGATCGACCCCATCGTGGCCTATGTGTACCCGGACCGGTGCATCAACTCCAAGGGCGGCAAGTGCACGATCTGCTATGATGCCTGTCCGTATGGCGCGATCGACAACCGGCCTGGTTCGGGCGAACCGTCGCGGATCATTTCGGCCAAATGCCATGCCTGCGGCACGTGCGTTGCTGAGTGCCCCCACAACGCGATCACTCAGCACCACTTCACAGATGGGCAAGTGCTCGCGCAGATCCACGCGCTGCTCGCGGACAAGCCCGAAGAGAAGGTACTAGCGTTCACCTGCCGCTGGTGCAGCGGGATGGGTGCAGACAACGCAGGCGTGAGCCATTTCGAGTACCCCGCCAACACGCGCAACATCATGGTGATGTGCGCAGGCCGGGTCGACCGCGATTTCGTTATGGAGGCCTTCAGACTGGGGGCCGGCGCCGTGCTCGTATCGGGATGCCACCCCCAAGACTGTCACTACATAACCGGACGCGATCACGCAGAGGAAAGAATGGGCAAGCTGGCGGTGCAGCTTGCGAACCTGGGCATTGCGCCGGGCCGGTTCCGACTGGAGTCGGTCTCGGCCACCGAAGGCGCGAAGTGGGCGCGTATCATGCGCGAGATGAGCGATACCGTGCGCGAGCTTGGCTCAGAGGCGATAGCGGCGGAGAATGCTGCCGCCCGACCGCAGCTCACGCGCCTTCTACGGCGGATGAGCGAGGTGCCCGGCGTCAGTGAAGTATTGCGGCTCAGTGAATCAGCCAGGCTCCAGGGCATCGCGACCCCGGTCGAGCAGGGGCATCGGAATGCCTTGGCGGGAGGGACCTAATGGCAGACCACAGACCCGAGTCGATGAACGCTTTCCTGGCCGATGTGCTCGACACTGAGGGGGGCAAGCTGGTCCTGCAGTGCTACCAATGCGGCACGTGTTCGGGATCCTGTCCCGTGTTTGACGACATGGAGTATGGCCCAAGGCGGATCCTCGCCATGATCCTGTCCGGCATGGAGACCGAAGTTCTGTCGAGCAAAGATATGTGGCGCTGTGTCTCGTGCTATTCCTGCGCGAATCGATGCCCACGGGGCATCGAGATTACCGACCTGATGGCCGACCTGCGGAGGCTAGCAGCCGAGCGCGGCTTCGCGAGCGACAAGGAGGCGGAGTTCGGTCAAGCGTTTGCTGAGACGGTACAGGTGCACGGACGGCTCTTTGAGCCCGAGCTGCTCGCCAGATATTACGCTCGTGTGTTGGATCTGGTAAGCCTGATAGGAATGGCGCCCCTTGGCATCAGGATGCTGCTCAAAGGCAAGCTCCCCCTCGTGCCGGAGCGGGTGAACAACCCTAATGACATCGCGGATATCGGTATCGTGAACTCGACGAGACCGATGCTCGCATCGAGATTGCGCCGCCGGAAGGCGGCAGCGCGGGCCACCGGCGCCGTCGTTGGAAGCGGGCTTCTGGCTGTCCTGGCCAAGGTGGCGGCAGGGTTGAGGAACGGGAGGGCGGCGTGACAGCAAAGCTGCGCTACGCGTATTATCCGGGATGTAGCCTGTTGTCCGGCGCCAAGGAGTACGACGCGTCGGTTCGCGTCGTCTTCGAGCGGTTGGGCATCGAGTTGGCCCCGCTGGACGACTGGTCGTGCTGCGGCGCCGTGCACGCTGATGTCCAACACGCCGAGGCGGCGACGGTACTGCCGGCCCGAAATCTGGCGCTGGCAGAGGCGCAGGGCTTTGACATGATCCTGGCGCCCTGCAGTGGATGCTACAGAAACCTCCGCCGCGCAAGCCAGCGGGTCGCCAAGAGCCCTGCGGTGCGGGCTATGGTCAACGAACGGCTAGAAGGCGATGCAGACCAAGGCTTGAAGCTGTCGGGTGACGTCGAGGTTGTGCACCCGGTCTATGTAGTCCTGGAGGTGCTTGGAATTCCGGCGCTGCGCAAGGCCGTCACCAGGCCACTCTCGGGGCTCAAGGTCGCGTCCTACTATGGCTGCATGCTGACGCGACCCAAGGACCGTTTCGACAGTACAGAGCGACCCGTGGGGTTGGACCGCATCGTCGAGGCACTGGGCGCCGAGACCGTTGACTACCCGATGAAGGCGAAGTGCTGTGGGGGGGCGATGGCGATATCGCACAGTGGCGTGACAGCCCGGCTCACGGGCAACGTACTGGACTCCGCAAAGGAGGCCCAGGCCGACATCGTCACGCTGGCCTGCCCAATGTGTCACACAGCTCTGGATGCGTATCAGGGCAAGGCGGAGCGGGCCGTCGGCCATGCGCTCGATCTGCCGGTGCTCTACTTTACGCAGTTGATGGGCCTTGCACTAGGCATCGATCCGGCGACGCTGGGGTTACAGCGCCATATGGTTTCGCCTCGCCGGCAGCTAACTCGTCTTGGGTTCTGAGGAGCTGGGATGAGACGCGGTACTACACTCAAACGTCGGACAGATGTGGAACTCATTCTTGAGCGGAAGATGGTTACGCACCACGATGTGCTCACGTGGGATCTGGACCGCTGCGTCGGCTGCCAACTGGGTCCGAAGGTCTGTCCTAAGGATGCGATCACACACACCGGGGGAACGGTTGTCGATGGGCGGCTGGCGACGAAGCTGTCAGTTGATGTAGATCCACAGACGTGCGTTTTCTGCGGTATGTGCGTGGCGATGTGTCCGGTAAATGCGATATCACTAACGCTGAACGACGAACCCTATGTGCCAGTGCAGGCCTATGAGGCGTTCCCGATCCTGGTGGAATCGAACACCTTCGAGCCGGCGGCATTCGACTGGAGCCTCAAGGATTTCGTTGTCGAGAACTGCCCAGCGGACGTGATCAGCTATGATGAGGCAGCGGAGACCCTTGTGGTCGACTACCCACACTGCATTCGCTGTCGCCAGTGTGAGGTGGCGAGCGACGGTGCGTTCACGGTGGAGCAGCCTTGGGAGGGCACTGTCACGCTGCGGCGCGAGCTCTGCGTCGAAGGCTGTTTTGCGTGTGCGGATATCTGCCCTACGCGCGCCCTCCACGTGAACGACGCGGGCGAGTTGGTCCTGGCCGACTACTACTGCATCAAGTGCGGCGCATGCATGCAGATCTGTCCGGTCAAGCCAATCGTCGAGATGGAGGAGGTCGTGCTCCAGTCGCAGGGCGTCACGCAGGTGAAATCGGTACCCCGCATCACCAACTCCAGCGACTTGCCCATCTGGGTGGAGCGGTGGCGCGTCCGCCATGCGCCGGTGCAGAGTGGCGCATGGGTGGAGGCGCTGGCCAAGCTGGCCGACGACAAGGCGAACATGGTCGAGATCGAACGGAAACGGGCCATCAAACGCAGGGACCTCATCGTGGCACTCAAGGGCGGGCGCGACCTGCAGGAGCGCGAGGCCGAGCGGCGCGATGACCTGCTGCGGGCACTCAAGGGGGGAGAGGCACACACCCACAGACCATCACACTGAGGGCGCTTCCCCTTGTCCTTCGTCACGAACGGGGTGGTCAGAGTCCACCCCGTTCGCCTATCCCGATTGTGCACCTACTCCTCGATCATCAGGGGTGCGCCGTCGTCAGAGCGGCAAAGGCGGCTTTCCTGATGACCATAGCATTTGGTGGGACAGGCATCGGTGCTATAATGGCGAGATGCTGTCAGGAGAACACGGAATGATCCATCCGTTTGCTGTCGTGGGGCTGTTCCTTGTTGTCTCGCTCATCTTCGGCGTGGCCCCGATTGCCCTGGCCTGGCTTCTGAGCCCCAAGAAGCTAAATCCCCGTAAACAACAGGTGTATGAGAGTGGGAACCCGACCTTTGGCGAAACCTGGATCGAGTTCAAGCCCCAGTACTACCTCTTTGGCCTGGCGTTTCTGGCGTTTGACGTCGAGGCGGCATTCCTTTTCCCGTGGGCGCTGGCCTATAACCAGCTCGCTCTCTACGCAGTTTTCGAAGCCGCCGTTTTCCTGGGCCTGCTGGGCGTTAGCTTGGTTTTCGTGTGGCGTAAGGGATGGCTCGAATGGATGTAGGGGCGATGACGGCCGTCAGAGCCGGTCAGAACCGGACGGCTTGGCGCAAGGCCGGGTCTGAGGGAGTATGGTGATGACCGGTTTGGGAGGCGAGGTCATCCGCACGCTCCTTGGCGCGTTCGCAATGGCGCTGTTCCCACTCGTCGTCGTTGTCTTCCTGATCTGGGAGGCCCGCAAGGTCATCGGGCGGATGCAGGACCGCCTGGGACCGACCAACGCCGGCACCTACGCCGGTCCTTTCGCCCTATTTCAGACCGTTGCCGACGGCATCAAGATACTCACCAAAGAACTGATCATTCCAACAGGCGCTGATCGCGGCGTGTTCGTGGCCGCGCCCATCCTCGTGGTCACAGTGGCGATCGCGGTGTGGGCGGTCATCCCGCTTGGGCCGACCGGTTTGCAGGTTGTGGACCTGGACATTGGCGCGTTCTACGTCGTGGCCATCTCCGCGCTCGCACCCTTCTCTATGATCATGGCTGGCTGGAGCTCGCGCAATAAGTACGCAGAGGTCGGGGCGTTCCGCGCCGTCTCACAGATTGTGGGCTATGAGATCCCACAGGTGCTGGCGTTGCTGATACCTGTGCTTCTCACTGGATCGCTCTCGCTCCAGGATATCATCCGCGCACAAGACATCGCGTTTATCTTTGTCGTGCCTCTGGCGGCGTTCAGCTTTCTCATCGCTTGCGTGGCAGAGGTAGGACGGTTACCGTTCGAGCTGGCAGAGGCGGATTCGGAGATCGTGGCGGGCTATTTCACCGAGTACAGCGGGATGATGTTCGGTGCGTTCTACCTTGGCGAGTTCATCAACAATCTCACGGTCTCGGTCATTTTCTCGGTGCTCTTCCTTGGCGGATGGCGAGGTCCCTGGGTTGACCAGGTACCGTGGCTCGGGGCAGTCTGGCTCATGGCGAAGGCGCTCCTTGTGTTCAACGTGTTGGTCCTTTTCTGGGCGGCCATGCCACGGCTGCGTATCGACCAAGTGCTGGCTTTCAACTGGAAGTTCATGGTGCCGCTGGGACTCGTCGAGCTGGTCACCGTGGCGATTGCGGACAAGACAATGGAGTCGTTGGGGGTCGCCCAGGGGTGGGAGCGGTCCGCCGGGCTCCTCGTTGCGAACTTGGTGCTGGGACTGGCGATCGTTGGCGTCCTGAGCCTCGTGGGGCGCGAGGCAAAGCGTCGCCGATCGTTCCGCAGACCGGGAGTCGGAGCCGCATAGGGGCGATCTGCTCATGTTTGCCGGACAAGTCGTATTCCTGATCATCGCTTGCCTCATGCTCGGCGCCGCAGTTCGGGTGGTGACGAGCCGCCGCATTTTCCATGCAGCGCTGTGGCTCATCGGGTCATTCTTCTGCGTGGCCGTCATCTACATGCTCCTGGAGTCGCCCTTCATGGCTGGCATCCAGTTGTTCATCTACATCGGCGGCATCGCCGTGCTGACCGTCATCGCGATCATGGTGACGAAGGGCGGCATGCATCCCGACAGTCATACCTTAGGCAACGGGTGGTCGGCCGCGATCGTGTCGATATCACTCTTCATCGTAATGGCGTGGACCATCACGCAGCTCGGTTTTCCCAACGAACCGGGAATGCCGGTGGCTGAAGAGGGTTTGGCGCTTCTGGGCGCCGCTTTGGTTGATCCGGGTGGTTACCTGGTCCCATTCGAGGTGGTCTCTGTCATGCTCATGGTCGTGTTGATTGGCTCGCTGTACCTGGGAAGGGAGAGGTAGAGGCCGTGATCACCGGTGTGCCTCTCTCCTGGTACCTCATCCTGGGGGCAGCGCTGTTCTGCGTCGGAGTGTACGGCCTACTGGCGAACCGCAACCTAATCATCATCATGATGTCGATCGAGCTGATGCTAAACGCCGTGGTGCTTAACCTGGTCGCGTTTGCGCGCTTTATGGAGCCAGCGCGCATCACGGGTAAGGCCTTCGCAATCATCGTCTACGCAACGGCTGCTGCGGAGGCGGCCTTGGGCCTGGCTCTGACCATCGCCATCTGGCGCACCGAAGACACCGTCACGATCGAGGAAATCGACCTGCTCCAAGGCTAGGCCTTGCTGGCGAGCTTGGTAAGGAGCCGACAGGCACTCTACAGGGCACAACAAATCCTATGCCGCAGAATCCGACACTTGCCTGGCTAATACCAGTCGGCCCGTTCGTGGCTTTTGCCATCATCGCGCTGGGAGCGCATCGGAGCCGAGCTCTGACCAAGGTGCTTGCGATCGCTTCGATCGTACAGGCCGTTTTCCTGTCCCAGGTGATGTTCTGGAGGACGGTGCGGGCGCCTGGCGTAGAGCGTGCTGCACTCCTGAAGTGGTACGTATTGGGCACAGAGGGGGCCGGGCTGGGCGTGTACCTGGATCCCACGGCTGTGGTGATGGTCGCGATGGTCAGTTTCGTCTGCCTGATGATCTTCGTCTACAGCATCGCCTACATGCGGCAAGAGCCGCGGGCAAGTCGCTTCTTCGCGTACATCACGTTGTTTGCCGGCGCGATGCTTGGAGCCGTAGTCTGCGACAGTCTGTTGGTCCTGTTCCTGTTCTGGGAGATCATGGGAACGTGCTCATACCTCTTGATCGGCTTCTGGTGGGAAAAGGCGCCGGCAGCCAACGCCGCGCTGAAAGCGTTCCTGATCACCAAGATAGGTGACCTGTTCCTGATTCTCGGCCTGGTGCTGCTCTATACGCAGGTGGGGAGTCTTTCCTACGCCGAAGTGTTCAGCGCCGAGACAGTGGCACGACTTTCCGCGACGCCTTACCTTGGCGGTGTATCAGCGGCGACAATGGCAGGACTGCTGTTGTTTGGTGGCACTGTCGGCAAGAGCGCGCAGCTCCCGCTCCACGTCTGGCTCCCAGACGCAATGGAGGGCCCAACGCCCGCCTCAGCACTGATCCATGCGGCGACGATGGTATCGGCCGGCGTCTATCTGATGGTCCGCGCTTTCCCGCTCTTGATGGTCTCGGAGGCCCTCCCCATCGTCGCTGCGGTCGGCGCCGCAACGGCGTTGTACGCATCAGTGGTCGCTATCACTCAGAATGACATCAAGCGTGTGCTGGCTTTCTCGACCATAAGCCAGCTCGGCTATATGGTGGCTGCAGTCGGTATCGGCGCCTATGCTGCCGCACTGTTTCACCTGATCACGCACGCCTTCTTCAAAGCGCTGCTGTTTCTCGCCGCGGGGTCGGTAATCCACGGCATCGAGCACGGCCATCAGCACACATTCGGTCACGCCGTGCCACCCCACGCGGCGAGCCCTGACTTTAGCCCGAATGATATGTGGAAGATGGGAGGGCTAGCCTTCCGCATGCCCCTGACCGCCTTGTCCTATCTATGCGGGAGCATGGCGCTGGCGGGATTCCCGTTGATCACCGCGGGATTCTGGTCCAAGGATGAGATCCTGGCGCAGGCGTGGTCGCTTGATCGACTGGTCTTCTGGGTGCTCGTCGTGGCAGCCGCACTCACCGGGTTCTACACCTCCAGGCAGATCAGTCTGGTGTTTCTTGGCGCTCCGCGGTCGCGAGCTGCGGTGTACGCGCGCGATGGTGGCGGCGTGATGACGACGCCGCTCCTGGTTCTGGCGCTGTTTGCGGTCGGCCTAGGCTGGCTCGGGATTCCCGAGGGCTTCCCGGTTCTCGGCCGGTTGCTGCCGGGCTGGTTCTCACCGTTCGTCAGCCTGTCGGTGCCAAGCCTTGGCGCAGGCCAGCACGCCCTGTCTGAGGCCCACGCTGTGGCGTGGCAACCATTGGCGTTGAGCATCGCGTTTGCGCTCAGCGGTCTGTTCCTGGGGTGGTGGGTCTACGCGAGGCGTCCCATCACTGGGGACGAAGCCCAGGCGGACCCGGTCCAGATGGCGATGAACAAGCTTCGCCTTCCGTGGCTCTACCGTGCGGTACAGGAGCGCCTCTATATTGACGACATCTACCGCTGGGTCGTATCAAGGCCGGCGGTTGCGGCTGCCACCGCACTAAGCACTATGGACAGGCGCGTCATCGATGCACCAATCGTGGCATTTGGCCGGGGCTTCGGCCAGGCCGGGCAGATCGCCCCGGCGGCGGACCGACTCGACCGGGGGCTGGTGGACCGCATCGTCGAGATGATGGGCGCCCTAAGTCGTCTGTTGGCGCAGATCGCGGTTCGCATCGACGATGGCTTGATCGACGGCATAGTCAAGACCACGGTAAATGCCAGTCGCGCGTCTTCCGGTGCTTCCGGCTTCTTCGACGGCGGCTTCATCGATGGCGTCGTCAACGGAATCGCGCACCTAACGGGAGCGCTAGGAAGATGGTCGCGCAAGATGCAGAGCGGCCAGCTGCCTGACTATCTCTGGAATGCGTTCATGATCATCATCCTGTTGGCTGCGGTCCTGGTGCTTCTCCAGCGAATCTAGGTGGGAGGCTAGTCCACGATGAACAACATTCCGGTGTTGAGTGTAACGCTGTGCACCCCCCTGTTGGGTGCGCTGCTGGTGCTCCTCATCCCAAAGCAGTTCAAGGGCATCATCCGCGCCGTCGGAGTTCTCGTCGCCTTGGCCTCGCTGGTGCTAGCTACCCATATCTGGGTGACGGTAGTCCAGGGCGGCGCGGGGGAGATGCAGTTCGTCGAGGAGCGCCCCTGGGTGCCGGATCTGGACCTGGTGTACGCGGTCGGCGTCGACGGCCTCAGCGCACCGATGCTGTTCCTATCCGGGCTACTGACAACGCTGGCGCTCTTCTACAGCGCCTTCACAGTGCAGGAGAGGGTGAAGGAGTACTACCTGCTCTTCATGCTGCTTGAACTCGGCATGCTGGGCGTGTTCCTCTCGCTCGACCTCGTGCTGTTCTACGTGTTCTGGGAGGTCGGGCTGGTGCCCATGTTCCTGCTCATCGGTGTGTGGGGAGGCGCGCGGCGCGAGTACGCTGCGATCAAATTCTTCATCTACACGTTGGCGGGAAGTGTGGTTGGGCTTCTGGGGATCATTGCCGTCTACCACGACACAGGGACGTTCAACGTGCTTCAGGCAGCCGCCGCCCGTCCCTTTGCGGACAACCCCACGTGGGCGACGCTGGTGTTCTGGGCGCTGTTCGTCGCATTCGCAATCAAGATCCCCGTCTTCCCGTTCCACACCTGGCTGCCGGATGCGCATACCGAGGCACCCACTGCGGGTAGTGTGATGCTGGCTGGCGTCCTGCTGAAGCTGGGAGGCTATGGGATGACACGCATCGCACTGCCGCTATTCCCCGAGCGTTTCCACTTCTTCGCCGTTGAGATGCCGATCATCACAGTGATGGCTCTGATGAGCATCGTGTATGGCGCCCTTGTGTGTATGGCGCAATGGGATTTCAAACGGCTGGTAGCCTACTCATCGGTAGCGCATATGGGCTACGTCGTGCTCGGGCTGGCAGCCGCATCGGCGGCGTGGGGGCGGGGTTCGGACGCGGCCATTCTCAACGCTGCGGCTTCGGGCATCGATGGCGCTGCGATGCAGCAGTTCGCCCACGGCATCATCACAGGAGCCATGTTCTTCCTCGTGGGTATGATCTACCAACGCGCCCATACCCGCGACCTCAAGGCATTCGGGGGGCTGGCGACGATCTTGCCTGTCTACTATGGCCTGACTCTGGTGACCGCCTTCGCATCGCTAGGGCTGCCGGGGCTCGTAGGGTTCTGGAGCGAGCTGTTCGTGTTCCGTGGGGCGATGAAGCTGATGCCTGTGGCCGCGTTCATCGGCGTGATCGGGATGGTATTCACTGCAGGTTACACCCTCTGGAAGGTTGTTCAGTACTTGTTCCTG
>JALOOJ010000145.1 GCA_025454475.1 Anaerolineae bacterium | reverse complement strand
TGGCTCTCGCCTTCGCGGAGACTGGCCTGGGGGCTACGGCTCGCGCTGTTCACAGGGCTTGCGGGCGTCGTAGCGGCGGGCTTGTGGCTCGGAGAGGATGGACTGCAGCGGATGCTCGACGAGCCTGGGCAGATGCAGGCACTGGGCGGCCTGAGCACCGTGGGTTTCCGGGTCGAGGTCTGGCGCTGGGCCTTGGTCGCGATCTCGGACTTCGCCTTCACCGGGTGCGGTCTGGGCGCCTTTCGTGAGGTAGGTCGGCTGCTCTACCCGCTGGCGATCGCGCCGACCTATGACTATGCCCACGCGCACAACATCTTCCTCCAGGTAGCCCTCGACACGGGCATTCCAGGGCTTGTGGCCTATCTGGCGCTCCTCGGGATCAGCCTCGGAATCCTATGGCGGGCCGCCTGGGCTGACCCGGATCTGCGGTCTCTGGCAGTTGGGCTGCTCGGCGGCCTGGCAGCGCTCCATATCTACGGCCTGACTGATGCGCTTGCGCCGGGGGCCAAACCAGGGCTGGTGTTCTGGACCATCCTGGGCCTCGTCGGCGTGATCGGTTCGGGCGTGGCGACTCGGCGCTGTGGGACCGAGTGCGCGGGGCAAGCACACGCGAGGGCAGGGGAGGGCGGCGAGGTCACGTGATCTTGTGTAGGGACGCATGTCAGGTATACTGCGATGCGTCCTGTCTCACGCCAGGGTGCGGTGGGGCAACGACATCCTACGTGCCGGACGGGGTCTAGAGATGGAGGACAGGATCGTGAGTGACGACCAACTCGATCTGGAGATCGACCTAAGCTTTCTGCTGTCGTGGTGGCGGGAGATCGCCGTGTTCACGGTGCTGTGCGTTCTACTCGCAGGCGCGGTGACGCAGGTGTTACCGCGGATCTACGAGGCGCAGTCGCAGGTGCTGATTCTGCGGCGCCGGACCGACGTGGACTTTGAGTCGCGGCTTAGCATCGAGACCCAGGGAGATACATTGACGAGCACCGGGCCCGGTGCAGCGACGTACAGCGACTTGGTGATGAACCCGGTAGTGGCGGAGGATGTGCGGGACCGTCTTGACGCCATGGGGGCCGACGCGTCTGTTGGACCTGCCGCGCTCCTGAGGGCAGTTGAGGCTGAGACCAAGGCGGGAAGTGATCTGTTGCTGATCAACGTACGTGACGCTGACCCGGCGCGTGCGGCGGCGTTGGCTACCACGTGGGCCGAGGCCTATGTCGCGTATGTCAACCAGCTCTACAACGAGGCGTCGACCGACTACGATGCGGTGGTGACACAGCTCAGCCAGAGACAGGCCGAGTACCAGACGGCTCAGACGGCATTGGAGTCGTTTGTTGCCCTGGAGCGGATCTCCGAGCTTGAGCGCGCCTCAGCGGAGAGAACAGCACTTGTCGATCGGCTGCAGGCCGACAGGCAGGTGGCGCTGACATTGCTGTCCGATGCGCCTGGCAGTGCAAGTGTGATGTCGGCCTATACCGATGCAGTGGTCAGCAGCCGCCTTTTCGATTCGGACCAGACCGGATGCGAGTCCCTTGTGATCTCACAGCCTGACGGCATGGGTGACGTCGTGGAGACTACCTGCCCACCGGCCTTTTCGTCAGGCCTGGAGAGGCGACTGGCGGACCTCGAGGCCGATCACCGGCGGCTCGAGCAGTACCGGCGCCAGCTTGCCGACGTGGAACTGCTGTGGGACCAGCTCCAGCGAGGCGGAGATGCGGCCTCGGGCGTGCTGGCTGTCGCGCTGGTGAAGGCGCAGTTGCTAGACGTGACGCGTGGTCTGCCAGCGGAGCTGTCGCTCCAGCTTCAGGCCGGTGAGGCTGTGACGTCGGCAGCGCAACTGGCCGACCTTGAGGCGCTGGAGATGGTGCTCGTAGATGCCATCGCTAACCTTGAGGAGACCATCGAGGAGCAGGCCGCTGCGCTAGCCGAGGTGTCCTACGGTCTCGAGGCCCTGGATGTGACTGCTGACCCCGTGGGCATGCGCCTGACCGCACTGCAGGGCGAGATCCAGCTCCTGCAGGCCGACATCGAGCGACAGACCGCCGAGAAAATGAAGCTGACCCTTGAGCGCGACCTGGCGTGGGAGAGCTTCACGACGTTGGCCCGTAAGGAAGCGGAGCTACGCGTCTCCAATGAGCTTCCCGCAAGCGATGTTCGTCTGGCCGCGCCTGCGGTGGTGCCTAGCCAACCGGTGAGCCCGCGGACGATGCTGATCGTGGCCGGGGCCGCTGCGACGGGGCTGCTCTTAGCCGTGGTGGGCGCGTTTCTGCTGGACCATTTGGACCGCGAGCCCTTCTTCAGTCGGCGAGAGGACCGGTCCACGCCATAGCCTTTCCTTGGCACTATGGGCGCGGCGCCGGCGTCTTCTGAGGGGGAGGCCCGCGTGGTGGGGTGTTGGGCCTGTGGCAAACCGTTGGGGATCGTGATGAGCTGGACACAACCAGATCGATATGGCGGCTAGATACATAGATCACTGTCGCGGGGCGGCGAGCCATCTGCTGTGCAGAGCGCTTGCTCTGGCCCTGTCAGCAAGCCTGGTTGCTGCGACGGTTCTTGCCGTCGTCACGATCACCGGCTTCGTCGTGGAGCCCGGCGAGAGCGAGATCTATGTGAACTGGGAGACGGCGAGCGAGATCGATAACCTGGGGTTCTACGTCTGGCGCAGCCAAGCTGAGACGACCGGGTATGCCAAGCTGCCGCTCGACTCGCCGCCCGAGCAGTTCATCCCGAGCCAGGACGACTTCGGCGTCGGGGCGCTCTACGAGTTCGTTGATGTCCAGGTGACGCCGGGGATTCGGTATTACTACAAGGTTGAGGATGTGCCCTCAAGTGGCGGTAGTACGATTGTGGGGCCGCTTTCCGCGATGATCCCCCTGCCGACCACAGCGACGCTCACGCCCTCGCCTACGCCATCGCCCACACCACTGCCCGATGGACCTACGCCAACGCCTGACGTGAGTTTCTGGGCAGACCCAGCGCAGGTCAGCGCTGGAAGCTGCTCGACGGTGCTTTGGCGAACGCAGAACGTGCAGGCGGTCTACTTCGATGGTGCAGGGGTACCGGGCGAGGGCGCCCGCGCCTTCTGCCCTTGCGCCGAGGAGATGCACGTCCTTCGCGTGCAGTATCGTGATGGGCGTGCAGAGGACTTTACCGTCACCATCCGCGTGACTGGGGTCTGCGGTCCGGCCACGGGATCGTCTCCGCTGGCTACGCCGCGGTTGCCGGCAACGCCTACGGCTCTTCCAACCCCATCCGCGGTCGAGCCGCCTGCCCCCCTTCCGGCAGTCGAGGTTCCTGCTCCGACCACCCCCTCGCCACGCGGAGAAGCGACGGTGGCGCCTGCGGTCACACAGGTGTCGCCGGTAAACTCACCGACCGTGGACGCCACAGCACTTGGCGTGCTTGGGGGCACGCTTCGGGCGCCCGTGGCCAGTGCGACGCCCTTGGTCTCGCCGACACGGGCTTCTGGCGCCTTGTTGGGTGAGGGAATCGTCCAAACTAAGGCCGTCTCGCGGTATTCGGCGTTGTGGATGGGCCTCGCGCTTGTTCTCGCGTTCGGTGCAGCGCTGGTGGTCGGAGGGCTCCTGCTCTGGAAGCGCAGCCTGTGATGCGGCGTGCGGCGGTCGGCCTGGTCGCAGCCCTGCTGCTGTGTGCCTCCTGCGCGAAGATCAGCACCGCCGACGTCCCGTCCCCTGATCAGACGCCATCGCGCTATGTGCTAACGGTGCGAGCTGATGGCCCTCGCTGGTTGGGGCCGGGCTGGTGGCACGACCTGGGACTCGACGCTGAGAGCGTTCGCCAAAAAGATGTAACTCTCTTGAGAGACGATGTGCCTGTGCCACTCTACTGGCTGGACTCACCCGATGGCCCGGGTGCTCTGTTCTATGGGCAGACGGCGTCATCCGAATCCGCGGCTGCTGCGGCTTATGTGCTTGTTCTGGGTGAGACCGACGAAGCGTTGGCGCAGGCTTCCGTGCCTCTGAGCGACCGGATAGAGTGCCAGGCAGCGACGACGGCAACGCTGCGGCTGGAGGAGGATCTTGCCTATCGCTCGACGGCGCCGTTCGCGGTCCCGTGGCTGTGGCAGATGCTTCGTCCGTCCGAGCGCATGGATGTGCCTGTGCAGTTGCCTGGCGTGCTGCCGAACGAACCCATTTCGCTTACAGTGCATGCGTGGGGACAAAGCGCGATGCCTCAGGATCCAGATCACCATCTGCGCGTGGTCTGGAATGGCGAGGTGGTTGAGGACCACTTCTGGGACGGTAGCGAGCCCGAAACCTGGTCACTGCTGCTGCCGGCAACGGCCACGGTGGACAACGTGTTGACGCTTGAAGCTCCTGGGGGCACCGAGGCGCCGGTGGAGGTCACGTGGATCGATGCCCTTGAGGTGACTTGGCGCCGTGATCTGGCGCCGGACGGCGATTCGTGGCAGACCTGGCGCGCTGAGTCGGATGGCGTAGCGTGCTGGTCAACCGGCGCAGGCGACGCAGACCGAGTGGCGCTCCTCGTCGATCTCGACGGTCGTGCCTCCCGAAGTGATACGTCTGTAGACGCAGGATCCGGACGGATTCGCGTGGCGCAGCGGGCCGGTGACGTGGGTTGGATCGGCGTCCCGTGGATGGCGTCCCCTCCGGATGGTGTTCGACCGGAAGAGACTCTGCTCGAGGAATCGCTGGAAGACACTTCGTACGTCGTGGTGGCGCCCGCTCTCTTCCACGATGCTTTGGGCGCTCTGTTGGCGGCGCGCCGGTCCGAAGGGCATGACGCGCGCCTGATCACGCCTGGCGCTGTCTACGACACTTTCGGGCGCGGCGTGCCCGAGGCTTCCGCGATCCAGACGATGGTGCGCGACCTCCATGAGAGGGGATCCCTGCAATACCTGGTGCTCGTTGGCGATGCATCGCCGCATCCGGACGCCGTGTGGCAGGCTAACTCCATGGTGGTGCCCACCGGCTGGGTGCAGACGGCGCACGTCGGGCATACCGCGTCGGATTACGCCCTGGCTACCGGCGGCACCGAGGAGGCCTTGGTAGCAGTGGGCCGGATCCCGGTGAGTACGCTGGATGAGCTCAGGCGTGTGGTCGACAAGACGCTGGCCTGGCGCCCGTCGTCGCGCTTGCTGCTGGTAAGCGACGACGAGGCCGAGTTCGCCACGATGGTTCAGCGCCTGGGCGAAGGTCAGGACGTCGACCGGGTGATAGGCGCTGGCACAGAGGATGTGCGGCGCGAGCTGTTTGGGTGGTTGGGTGATGGACCGGGGACGCTGGTATACTCGGGGCACGGCAGTCTCCAGCTTCTGGGCGATGAGAAGCTGCTAACGGTGGAGGACGGGCAGAACTGGCAGCAGCCGACAGTGGTGGCGACCTGGTCATGTCTCTGCGCAGCGTTTGCCCATCCGACACACCAGAGCCTTGGTGAGGCCCTGATTCTCGCGCCCAAGGGTGTTGTAGCCTTCGTTGGACCCACGGGCGAGACCACGACATCGGAGCAGATGGCGATGGCGGTGGCGTTCCAGATGGCGCTGGCGGACGGCGAGACAGTGGGTGATGCGCTGCTGAGAGGATGGCGTGCCTCGACATCTGGGAATAGCCGCCATGGTTTCCTGCTGCTGGGCGACCCGGCGCTGCGGCCCATGCCGATCCCGGAGGCAGGGGGATCCGGCGATGACTAGGCGACGACCAGTGTTGTTCTGGGCCGGAGCGCTGATGGTCGTTATGGGGAGTGCGGCCGTCGTGGTGGGTGGATTGCGGACGCTCCCTGCCCCGACCAAGCGCATACCTGCGGCGACCGAGCCCGTGCCAACGCCCACGTGGACTCCCGAACCGATCGTCCCGACTCGGACGCCGCTGGTTGAGGCAACGCCACTGGCAGCTGAGCGAACAGCGTTGCCGGATGCCGTCGCCACTACGGCAGCGACGACCGAACCCATGTCGACCTACACGCCAGAGGCTGCGGCTATACCGGCAACCGCTCGAGCGGTTGTGCAGCGGGCAGACGCGGCTGGCGAAGGCTCTCAGCCGTTCGTGGTGCCCGCTAGCGAGAGATGGCGTCTGGGCATCTCGCTACCCTATGGGGCCGCAGGCGACTACGATCTGGTCGCTCTGTCCGTTGGGTGGGTGATGGACTGGGGTGCGCGGGAGATGACGTCGCTGCGCGGCGACATCGACTATGCGCCGACAGTCCGGATGAAGTGGGGCACTCTCACGCCGGAGGCTGCTGCCTTGACGAGGGTTGCCCTAACGCGGCCTGGGTCGATCTGGTTGGTATCGAACGAGGCGGACGTTCGGTGGCAAGATAACGTTACGCCCGAGGTCTATGCTCAGCTCTATCACGAGGCCTACCGGGCGATCAAAGCAGGCGACCCGACTGCCGTCGTGGCTGCCGGGGGCATTGCTCAGCCGAGCGATCTACGCCTGCAGTACCTCGATCTGGTGCTACGGAACTACAGCGACCAGTTTGGGGTGCCGCTGCCGGCAGAGGCCTGGCACATACACAACTACATGCTACGGGAGGAGCGCGACTCCTGGGGCGTCGATATCCCACCCGGTATCGCCGATGATCGTGGTGCCATGTATGACATCAGCGACAGCGGGAACGTGGAGCAGTTCAAGGCACAGATCTACACCTTCCGCCGCTGGATGGCATCGCGCGGCTATGGTGGGCAGCCGCTCGTGGTCTCGGAGTTCGGGATTCCGATGCCGGCGGACTATGGGTATCCGGCAGAAGTCGTGGCGTCGTTTCTGCGTGAGACGTGGCGGTTCTTCCTGAACGCGACAGACGCGGCGCTTGGCGACCCGAGCGACGAAGGACGGTTGGTGCAGCGGTGGTGTTGGTTCAGTATGGCGTACCCGGACTATCCGACCGGTGATCTCGTCGATATGGGAACAGGGGCTTGGACCCCGTTGGGGCAGGCGTGGCTTCTGATGGTAGCGGACTGAGGGGCTTGTGATAGGGAGTGGAGCCGGACGAGCTACCGGACTTGCTGGGGCTCTGCGTTGGGGCATTGGCTTGGCCATCGCTGCCCTCGCCATCTGGGCCTTGCTTCAGGGCCTCGAGTGGGGCGCGATTGCTGAGGCGCTTGCTGCTGCCAACTACCGGTGGGTCGGGCTAGCAGTTGCGGCTGTGCTCGCCACTGTGGTCGCCCGTGCGTTTCGCTGGCAGGCCCTTCTCAATGGTCAGAGGGTGGGCTTCCCGTCAGCCGTAGCGGCGATACTGGTCGGTCAGGTCGTCAACACGGGACTACCGATTCTGCGGAGTGGTGACATCGCGAGGGCAGCGTGGACCAGCCGGCGCGAGGCAGTCAGCGTTACCCAGGGACTGGGCGCGATCGTGCTTGAGAAGGTCTGGGACTTGCTGGCGCTAGGTGTCACTGGTCTCTCTCTGCTTGTGCTGATTCCGCTGCCTGCGTGGTTCGTGCAATCGACATGGGGTGTGCTTGTCGTTGTGGGCCTGGGTCTAGGGGTGCTGTGGGTGGGGCTGCGGTGGCAGGCGCCTCTGCTGAGACTCGTGGGGCGGCTGATGCACCGACTGCCGGAGCGGATCTCGTCGTTTCTTGTTCCACAGCTACACGAGTTGGTCACAGCGTTGGACGCGGTTCGGCAGCCGCGCTCCTCAGCGGCAGCTGGCCTTTGGACGGTGGCCACATGGTTGCTGGGAGGGGTGGCCAACTGGGCTGTGATGCAGGCGTTCGGTATTCGGTCCGTCTATGGTGCCACGTTTCTGCTGGCAGCGCTGATGCTGGGCAGTGCGGCAGTGCCAACGCCCGGACGCATTGGGGTGTTCGAGGGGATCAGCGTAGTCAGTCTCACGCAGTTCGGCGTGGAGCCGAATCTGGCGTTGGCGATCTCCGTCATCGTCCCTGCGTACAACGAAGGGGAGCAGGTTGGCGTCTGCGTGAGGGCGCTCGCGGAACAATCCGTAGCCCGGGGTGACTATGAGATCCTCGTGGTCGACGATGCTTCCATTGACGCGACAGCTGCCATCGCGCAAGCTGCAGGAGCCGATCGGGTTCTGACCATCGAGCACGGCGGCGCGGCGGCGGCGCGGAATGCCGGTCTGCGCGCCGCCAGTGGCGAGGTGGTCTTGTTCACTGATGCCGACTGCGCCCCCTGCCACGAGTGGATCGAGAGTATGGTGAGGCACTTTCGCGATCCCGCGGTGATGGGGGTAAAGGGCACCTACCGCACAAGACAGGGGAGCCTGATCGCACGGCTGGTGCAACTGGAGTTCGAGATGCGCTATGAGAGGATGGCGACCCTGCCCGAGATCGACTTCATCGACACATATGCCGCAGCCTACAGGCGCCACGTATTGGTCGAGGAGGGCGGTTTCGATGTCGACTACCCGGTACCGTCGGCAGAGGACGTTGACCTATCATTCCGTCTGTCGCAGCGCGGCTACCACCTCGTCTTCGCGCCCGAGGCGTGGGTGTGGCACACCCATCCCGTGTCGCTCTATGCGTACCTTCGGCGCAAGATGCGGTTCGGGTACTGGCGAGCGCTGCTCTACCTTCGCTATCCGGCCAAAATCGGTGGTGACGCTCACACCGATCCGGCGCTAAAGGTGCAATTCGGTCTCGTAGCGCTGGTGTTGTTGTTTGGGGTAGGGGGCTTGCTGTGGCCGCCACTCTGGCTGGCGGCTGGGCTGTGCCTGGCAGCCTTTTTGCTGACCACGATGTCTTTCGTCCGGTGGGCATGGCGCCGCGATCGGGCTGTGGCCCTGGTCTGGCCCGGCGTCGCCTTGCTACGTGTGGCGTTGCAGGGAGCGGGACTCGCCGTCGGGCTACTCGTGCATCGCTTCTCACGTGCTGTCTGAGCGCAACCAAGGTAACGGTGGTGCAAGTCGGCGCCTTTCGGCGCAGGGCCGGGTTCTACATCATCGTGGTAGCCGTCGTGGCGATCGTCTACGCCCTTACGCTGGCACCGTCGTTGACCTGGTCGCACTGGGGCTCGGATGGTGGCGACTTCGCTACGGCTGCTGTGACGGGGCGCGTGCCCCATCCGCCAGGCTTTCCTGCATACACGTTTGTTTCTCGCGCTGTTGTGACGGCCTTTCCTGGAGAATCGGCTCGAGTACTGAACTGGCTATCCGCGGCAAGCGCGGCTATGGCGGTCCTGTTGGTGGCCGCGACCGTACAGAAACGTAGTGGATCGGCGTGGGCAGCGTTGGTCGCGGGGCTGGCGCTGGCCTTCTCGTCTTGGCTCTGGTCGCAGGCCCTCATTGTTGAAGTGTACACGATGGCCGCGTTGTTCAGCAGCCTGACGCTCTATGCCGTGCGGTCTGCCACCGCGCGTCGGTTCCTTCCTTGGGCGATAGTCGGCTTGAGCCTGGGTCTGGGCGTGTCGACACATGTGACGGTGCTCTTCCTGATACCTTACGCAGTCCTGGGGCGGCAGGTGCACTGGCGGGGGCTGGCAGTCGGTCTGTGCGCTGGATTGGTTCCCTACCTGCTGCTCCCGCTGCGGGGGCCGTGGCCCCAGCCCTGGGGAGATCTGACGACGTTGGCAGGGTGGGCCGAGTATGTGTCGGCCCGGTTATACTGGGGCAATGCTTTCACGCTGCCACTGACAGACTGGCCCGCACGGATTCTGGCCTGGGCTTCACTGATGACCCGGCAGCTCACACCGCTCGGCGCATTGATTGCAATAGCCGGCGCGGGGCATACGTGGTCGGCGAATCGGCAGCAGATGCTGGGAGGTGCCATCTCGTTTGCACTGGCCACCCTCTACGCTATCGGCTACAATGCCCCGGATTCGTGGGTCTATCTTGTGGCCTATCTGCCTCTAGTGGCTTTGTCTGTGGGAGACGGCATCAAGTGGCTCGTTGACCAGCCGTGGCTGACCTCTGCCGCGCGCTCGGCAGTTGGGCTGGTGATCCCGCTCCTGCTCGTGGCGCTCAACTGGCAGAGCGTGACGCTGTCGCACGATGCCCAGGTTATGGCGTGGATAAGCGGAACGCTAAGCGCGCTGCCCGCGGATGCCGTCGTGCTCACAGATCAGGATCGCCACACCTTCGCGTTGTGGTATGCGACGGAGGCAGTTGCGTTCCGGCCTGACGTCACCGTTGTTGACCAGCGCCTCCTGGGGTATGCGGCCTATGATGCGTTCCTGGATGCGGTGCTCGACGGCGGCGTTCGCGGTTTGACGTTAGCGTCGGGAGGCCGCCCACTATGCCGGATAGGCGAGCAGGATGAGGTGACGTGCGAGTGAGTGTGAAAGTGACGCGGACGCTCGGAAGCGCAGCCCTCCTTGTCGGAGGCCTCCTGCTGCTGATCTGGCTTGGCATGGTTGTGTACGCGGTAGGGGACCTGGCGGCGCAGGCCCGGGCTGCGAGGGGCCTTGCCTCCGGCGGCATTGGGAACGTAGATACTGCCACGGTGACTACGATGCTGCAGCGCACACGGCGTGACGTCGTGACCCTCAGGCAGCAGGCAGGCTGGTTGGTCACAAATGCAGCGCGCTTGCGTTGGCTGCCCAAGGTCGGCCCACTGCTGGGCGAGGGCCCTGCGCTCCTGGAACTTGGCGATGCCCTTACCGAGCTCGGGGCGATGCTCTGGGCTGATGCTAGACCCTCGATCGAGCGTTACCAGCGGGGCGAACCGTGGCAGGGGCTGCTCCCCGAATTGCTGCCCGCGGTTGGCCGCGATCTACAGCGCAAGCAGGCATTGGCCGCGCGCGCACAGAGCGCCTATGCTGATCTCGATCTTGCGGCGCTGCCATCCAGTGTTGAGGGCTATGCGGATCTGCTGGGACAGGCGTTGCCCTACCTGGCGGATGGCTTGGAGATCGCAGGCGTTGCGCCCACGCTGTTGGGATTCGACGCGCCGCGGACCTATCTCGTGCTGGCCCTCAACGAGGATGAACTCCGTCCGGGCGGTGGTTTCATCACCGGGGTGGGTGAGGTACAGGTGGCCGAGGGAGATATCGTCTCGATGGTCTTCAGGGACAGTTATGCCGTCGACGATCTCTCGCTGCCGTATCCCGATCCGCCGGAGCCCCTTCGGTTCTTCATGGGCCTGGACCTGTGGGGTTTCCGCGATAGCAACTGGTCGCCGGACTTCCCGACGGCAGCACGGCAAGCCATCGCGCTCTACCGCCCAGGTACGCGAGCCAACCTGAGCGGCGTTGTGGCCGTAGACCAAAGGGGTGTGCAACTGCTGCTTGATGGTCTGGGGACGCTAACCGTGGCAGGGGTCGACGGGCCTGTGACAAGCCAAACGGTCATCGACTACATGCGTAGTGCTTGGGCGCCTGAAGAAGGCGCGCTGGACCGCGCGTGGTGGCTGCAGCGCAAAGACTTCATGGGTGACCTCGCGACGGCAGCTCGGGCGGCGCTGTTCTCGGGACAAGCCGATTTGGTGGCACTCGGGCGGGGTGCGAGAGCAGCGCTCGAGGAGCGGCACATTCAGGTCTTCCTGGCTGATCCAGTGGTGAGCGCGGTGTTGGCGCGGAGAGGTTGGGATGGCAGTATGTCCATTCCGGATGGTGACGTCATCGCTTTGGTCGAGGCGAACGTGGGCTACAACAAAGCCAGTGCGAGCATCTCCCGTGACCTCGCGTACACGATCGATCTGCGCAGCGGCAATCCTCGCGGCGAAGTCGAGTTGACCTATGTGAATACGGCGCGGCGCGAGCAGCCCTGTACACCCGAGATCCGGTACGATGCCGACTATGCACTCGCGACACAGCGCTGCTACTGGGCTTATCTGCGGCTGCTTGTTCCACTGGGCTCTGGGCTGGTCGAGGTGACGCCGAACCCAATCCCCTCCCGTGATATCCTCACAGGGCATGCCTGGGCGGGAGATGGGCAGGTGTCTAGGGAGCTGGGTTTGACAGCGTTTTCGCAGGCTCTGCTGCTACCTACCCAGTCGGAGCGGCAACTGCGTTTTACCTACTCTCTCCCGCAATGGATTGTTTCACGCGACGAGGAGGGGGTGTACACCTACAGGCTAACGATCCGGAAGCAGGCGGGGCTGGCTGAGCTAGCCGGCAGGGTGAGGTTGCTTCTGCCGGAGAACGCGGTAGTATTGACCAATCCTGCGGGCTGCGAGTTTTCTGGAGAGGGCGCTCTCACCTGTACGGTTCAGTCTAGCACCGATATATCCGTTGTTGTGCGGTACACCATTCTGGAGGCGGGGAAGTAGATGCGACTGAAGCACCGTGCGGCCTTGGTGGTGATCTTGGGGGGGCTTCTGCTCGTACTGGCTTCGCTGCCGGTAGCTTGGGCGATGCCGACTCAGCCGCAGATAGCGACTTTCCCGACCCGGACACCAAGCCCTACGCCCACGGTGGTCGTGCCGCCGACTGCAGTACCGCCTACAGCACAGCCTGCGCAGACTAACACGTCCGTGCCTACTCCTACGGCGACTGCATCGGTGGCGGCGTCTGCGACCCCGGACACTCGCACGAGCCCCACTCCGACGAGTACGACTCGACCTGCGAGCCCAACGCCTTCGCCGACACCTACTGCCAGCGGCACGCCCGTCGCGACGGTGGCGGCTACGCCGACATCCGAGGAGGTTAGCACGGCGACACCTCGTCCCCAGTCACCATCGACGCCGGAAGCGGCGGCGACGGATACTCCTGTTGGCGGCACTCCTACCGTCACCGAAGATGCTACGATGGTGCTTGCCAGCTCTGACGGAGAGGAGCCGCCGCGTGGATGGGGTGCTTTGCCATTTGTCGGAGTGCTGTTGCTGGTGGCGGGAGCTATCGCTATGTGGGCGTCGCGCGATCGCCGGGACCGCGCCTAAGAAATGCATCGGTTGCCCTGGAGGGATGTGATGAGATTGCCCGAACGACTGAAGACGGCGTTGGTGGGTATCGGGATTGCTGTTTTGATGCTGGGCTGGTCTGTCTGCTTCCCAGTGGAGATCCGCGCCGCGCCTGATCCCTGGGTCAGCGCAGCTTGGTCACTCAATGCCAGTCCGGAGCCGGGGCTGACTGAGCCTGCGGCGACGCAGGCCCTGGTGCCCATCTGTCGTCTCGGTGTCTCTGCCTGGGAGAAGCAGCTGACGGAGTATGGCCTCATTCCCAACTTCGGCGTGGGATGGTATCTTGATTTCAGCTCCAGATGGGTCGATGTGCCCCAGATGCTGGGGGCCGAATACGCGCGTATGCTTCACGTGTCCCAGGTCCGTCCGGACGATCCTGCGGACATCAACCTGCCCATTCCGTGCGGACCGGACTACGGGTACGCGATCTGGCCCAGCCTGACGGATGCTGGGCTTGGCGCGATGGTTGCGGCCAATCCGGGGCATCTCTGGATTGTGGGGAACGAGCCCGATCGCCGAGGTGTCCAGAACGATACGTGCCCGCAGCAGTACGCGGAAGCATATCACGACGCGTATTACTTCATCAAATCCCGCGATCCGTCGGCGCAGGTGGCCATAGCGGGTCTCGTTGAGGTCACGCCAGGACGACTGCAGTATCTCGACATTGTATGGGACACCTATCGTCGGAAATACGGCGAGACTATGCCGGTGGACGTATGGACCTTCCACGTCTACATCCTGTCGGAAACTAACAACGGCGATGCTCACATCGCGCTCGGGACCGATCCGAAGCTGGCGATACCCTTCAGCTTCACGTGCAGCGACCCGTCTTCGTATTGCTATGCAGAGCATGACGATATCGGGATATTCGCTCAACAGGTGGTGCTGATGCGCACCTGGATGAAGAACCATGGTCAGCAGAACAAGCCGCTTCTCTTGACTGAGTTCGGCATTAACCTGCCCTATGACTACTACGGAACGTGTAACAGCAACTTCTGCCCAGCCGATGGCTGTTTCTGCGACACGAACGGTGAGACCTTTCATCCGACGAGGGTCGCCGACTACCTGCGAGCCACGTTTGCCTATTTGAGGGATGCCAAGAACACCTCGCTGGGCAATCCTGTCGATGACTACCGGCTTGTACAGCAATGGGCCTGGTTCAGCGTTGAGTGGGCTGGTGCCGGCAGCGCCAGCGATCTCGTAACCTCGTACCCGGAGGGTGGGTACAGCCTCATGGAGTCGGGGCTTGCCTATCAGGCGTGGGCTGGTGTGTCGGTGGCCAAGCAGGTGAACCTGCTGCCCGTGGCTGTGACCGCACGGTCTGAGGCGAACGGGGATATGGTGTCGCCTGTCACGGTGACACTGACGGCGGATGTAGCGAATAACGGAAACGTCGCACTTACACAACCGGTGTCGGTCACGTTCTACTCAGATGCTGCCCTGCTGAATGCGATCGGGTCAACGACGGTGATGCAGGTACCAGGGTGCGCCAGGCGCTACCAGCAAGCCTCGGTCCAGTGGCGGGACCTACCCGCTGGCGTGCACCACTATTGGGTCAGGGTCGACAGTGGCAACACGGTGCCGGACGAGCTGTCAGAGACGGACAACGTGATGCACGGAGTCGTGATCGCGAACGGCGTCAGGACGTTCCTGCCGTCAGTGTTGCGCTCGTTCTAGATGGTCCGTCCTGGCGCAGGCAGCACCTTGTCGGCAAAGGGCCTGCGAGCGTGATATAGGGTGGTCGCGGCACTGGCGGGTGTTCGTCGTCGGCTCGGGTCGGGAGCGCTGGTGACCTTCGTCACCTCGGTGCTTGTTCTGGCCGTCTATCTGATGACCCTGCAGCCTTCTGTGGGGGACTCAGGCGATTCCGCGAAATTCCAGCTTGTCGCGGCCAACCTGGGCGTACCCCACACGACTGGGTACCCTCTGTACACGCTATTGGCCTGGACCATCGCGCGCCTGCCTATCGCGGATCTCGCCTACAGGATCAACCTGTTTTCAGCTCTATCCGCCGCGTTAGCGGTGGCTGGCACCACTGCTACCGTGTGGCGCATAAGCCGGGATGCTAGTGCGGCAAGTGTAACTGGGTTTCTGTTTGGCCTTTCGCCGTCTCTGTGGTCCCAAGCCATAATCGCGGAGGTCTACGCACTTCATGCTGCCTTTGTGGCCGTGCTATTGTTTCTGCTGGCCACGTGGTACTGCTGCCGCAAGACGCCCTGGTTGCTGGCGGCGATCGGGTGGGGAGCGCTCGCATGCGGTAATCATGCTTCGATGGTGCTATTGGTCCTGCCGGTGGCGTTGTTCGTCTGGTCTGTTGATCGGAAGGCGTTGCTGTCCTGGACATCAGTAGCGGCGTGTGCAGTAGGCGTCGCGATCGTGGTACTCCAGTATGCGTGGCTCTACTACAGGGCCAGACAGCATCCCTTGTTCTGCGAGTATTGCCCAGACACTTGGGCGCGATTTGTGTGGTACATCCGGGGCGCGCAGTTCCGGGGGAGGTTCTTTGGTGTCTCGGCGAGTGTGTTTGCCGACCGGGTCGCTAGTCTGGCCCAGTTGACCATCGGTGAGCTGGGACCGATCGGTGCTGCGTTGGGGGTGGTCGGCCCGGCCATTCTGGTTAGCGCCAGGCACTGGAAGTGGGCTCTGTTACTGGTCCTGGCCGGGCTGCTGAATGCTTCTTTCTCTCTTTCCTACAACATCCCGGACTATGCCAACTACCTGATACTGACGTACCTGACCGTGGTCGTACTTGCGGGGACCACCCTCTCAAGCATTCGCAGACGGTTCTTGGCCGGTCTGGGTGATCACCACTGGGCCCGACGTGTTGTCGTGGGCGTATGGCCTGTAGCTCTGGCCGTGCTGGCGCTTTCCGGACCGGCGCAGCGTTGGCCCCTGATTGACCAGAGTGGCAATGACTGGGCGGGCAGTCGGGCGGCAGACCTGTTGAGCCTGATACCTGAAGGGAGCACACTGGTTGACCCTCCGTGTTGTGACTTCTACGATCGAAGCATGGCAGTTCTCTACGAACAGCAGGTGGAGGGCCTACGCCAAGACGTCGTGGTGAACAAGCTCCACCTAGAGGATCCCGAGCACCTCTACCGTCCGAGCTATGTAGTGTCCGGACCGGAGGTGGTTGGCTTGCTTGACGTCCAAGCCAACGGCAGCGCCTTTGTGCCTCAGGTTGGGGTGTACACGAAGGCTGCTCTCGATGGGCATCTTGTTCTCAGGCCGTTCGACTCATCCACGACGCGCATTGTGGATGTCCTGCGGGACCTACCAATTGGCAGTATCGTCATTCTGGCAAGCCGTCAGCCGACCCCTTGGATTGTGGATGCGGGCCGGGCGAGTGAGGTGTCCGAGTGCCTGGAGGCATTTGGCCTTCAGCCTGTCACATGGCCCGGGGCCGGGGCGCACGTTGTTGTTGGGGTCGCGGGCAGTGCCGCGGGCACAGGTGTCGAAATCGCCGCTGGCCGCAGTGCGGAGTGGCGCGTAATGAAGGGGCAAGAGATTGGTTCCACAGGCGTAGTAGCGCCTGTACCGATTTATGTAGTCTCATCTCTGGGTGATGTGGACCTGATCGTGAGCGGGCGGAATGTCTCGGGGCACCACTGGGGTTATCAGATGCTGGCCCTTGAACCCCATTCCGGCAGAATTCTCGAACTCGTGGACTTCGATACCGAGACGTTTCTTGTATCAAACACGCGCGTGTACCAGCTGGCCGGAGTCCGGGGAGGGAACGGCACTCTCAGGCTGGATCCAAGTGCTTGGTCTCTGCCCGGCCTCGTGCTAGACTTATCTGATCGGTCTAGTGAGTGGTACTTGGGCGAGGGGTGGTCCGCTTCAGAGACGTGGGGCACTTGGTCGATCGGTGCCGTGTCGGACCTGCGGATTGCGCTTCCGACCGCCGAGGGGTACCGTATGGTCATAGAGGCTATGCCATATTGCGCGGAAGGCACCGACCAGACGCTCGTCATCGGCTGGAATGGCGTCGCCTTCACCAGGCTCGCTTTCAATGGATGTGGAATGCAGAAGTTGGCCGTCGAGTTGCCTGGGATTGCCGAGAGCTCAACTATCAACCACATTGAGTTCGCCTACGGCTATGCGTTATCGCCGTTCGAGGTCTCCGGCGGTACTGATCCGGACAGACGTGAGCTTGGGGTAGGCTTCGTCAAGATCCTGTTTGAGCCCACGGGATAGCCAATGGATCCAGTTTTGACGTTCAGCCACATATCGAAGAGATATACTCGCTACGTTGATCGACCCCGATCTTTCCTTGATGCCTTTGTCAGCGGCCTCTGGAACCGGAGGCGCGGAACTTCCGAGGAGTTCTGGGTCCTGAGGGACTTTTCGCTGAGTATTAGCCGTGGCGAGGCCGTTGGCGTGATCGGCGACAACGGCGCGGGCAAGAGCACCATCTTGAAACTTGGTGCGCGGATCGTGGAGCCGACTTCTGGGGCAGTCACACTGAACGGGAGAGTTGGCGCTTTGCTAGAGGTTGGCGTCGGTTTCCATCCGGACTTGTCGGGCCGGGAGAACGTGTTCCTGAGTGGGTCAATGATTGGCCTGGGCCGGCACGATATGGCTGCACGCTTTGACGAGATCGTCGACTTCTCTGGAGTTGAGAAGTTCATCGACATGCCGGTTCGCCACTACTCCTCCGGCATGCTGATCCGGCTCGGCTTCTCGGTGGCGACGAGCATTGACCCAGACGTGCTACTCGTCGATGAAGTGCTCTCCGTCGGCGACATGACATTCCGGCAGAAATGCATGGATCGTATAGATGGCCTTCGGGAGAACGGAACCGCGATCCTCTACGTATCGCACAACCTTGGTGAGGTCAGATCGGTGTGTAGCCGTGCGGTATGGCTGCACGAGGCCGAAGTGCGTGCGCACGGGCTGCCCGATGAGGTCGTCAGGGAGTACACGAACTACACATTGCGGCAGCGCGGACTGGCCGTCCACGAACTCGGTACGGTCGAGGGTCGCGGGGGCAGGCTAGGAAGCGGAGGCCTCGAGATTACGGACTGCATGCTCCTCGACCGCGGAGGACAACCGGCACGGTCGTGGAAGGGGGGCCAACCGATGATTCTGCGTGTCGACTACCGATGCCAGCGGGCCCTTCGAGAGGTGATCTTCGGTGTTAGCGTCTACACGGAGGACGGCATTCGCGTGGCTAACCCAGACTCACCGGTCTATCACGATCTGAGAAAATACGGCGATCTTCACTATTATCAAAAGCGCTCCGGTGCTGAGATCGATTTTCTGCTTGCCGAC
>JALOOJ010000336.1 GCA_025454475.1 Anaerolineae bacterium | reverse complement strand
CGAACCTCGCCAGCTACGGGATTATGGCGATCATCGATGATGCGCCGATGGCGCGCTCTGTGGCACTCGATGTGGGCCGCGTCCACTACAACCGCTGGGTCTACATCGGGGGCACAGGCCCGGACATCGCCGCAGCGTACAGCAACACGCCAGTGCGATCAACCCTCAAACTCGGCGGCGCGGCATGGTTCGTGGGCGCCGGTGGGCCGATGGGCCGGATGCATGTGCAGCGTGCCATTCAGTCCACAGATCGACCCGGCACGATCGTCTGCACGGACATCAGCGATGATCGTCTGGACGACCTCTGCACGAGCTTCAGCGCCGAAGCCGCCAGCATGGGCATCGAATTCATCTGTCTGAACCCGCTGAACAGAGAGGTCTACGCCGCCGCGATGGCCCGCTTCCAGGCATCTGGGTCTAGGGGCGAGGTACCGGGGTCTGACGACGAATCGTCGGGGTTTGACGACGAATCGTCGGGGTTTGACGACATTGTCGTCCTGGCACCGGTGCCTGCGCTCATTGCCGACGCGGCCACCTATCTTGCGCCGGGGGGTGTCATGAATATCTTCGCTGGCGTGGCGCGCGGCAGGAACGCCGCTATCGACCTGAGCGGCGCCTACCTGAAGCAGACACGCATCATCGGCCACTCGGCCTCGACCATCGAGAATATGACCTTCATGCTGGAGCAGGCCGAGACCGGTCAGCTCTCGCCGAACCGCTCCGTTGCGGCCATCGGCTCACTTGAGGCCGCATGGGATGGCCTGCAGGCGGTGGCCAACACGACGTTCGCCGGGAAGATCGTGATCTACCCGCGTCTGCAGCCGCTGCCGCTCATCGGGATCGAGGACCTAAAGGATGTGCTGCCCCCGGTGTACGCGAGGATGCGAAACGGCACAGAGTGGACCAACGAGGCCGAGGCTGAGCTGTTGCGGCTTATGTCGAAATAGCGAAGCCTCAGGATGAGCCAAGCTACACAAGGGAATCCGGCCCTACCTCCGGTGCTTATGACGTCGGAACTCGGCTCGTTTGCGCGAGCGACCATCGTCGAGCGCAAGCCTGAAATCATCCGCCGGGTGCTTGCGGACCACTCGTATCCGCCTGACACGGTGGCCGCCTTCGCCGCGTTCGCTAAGGAGATCGCGGGCTCTGACGTTCAGCCGCCCGCTGCTTCGGCGAGCGATCCCGAGGCGCCCTTCTGGCGCGAGCAGTGGACGCAGTACGCCGGCCGGACATGGCTCGACCTTCCCTGGTTTTTCGCCGAGGCTTACTTCTACCGACGACTGCTGGAAGCGGTGGGCTACTTCGGGCCCGGGCCTTGGGCAGGCCGGGACCCCTTCGCACCGCAGAAACGCGTGCAGGAGTCCGCCGCCATTGATCAGGTCAGCGAGATCTGGCCTCAGATCTGCGATAGCGCCGCGGAGACACGCTTCACGCTGCTGCTCCATGCCTGCCTCTGGGGCAACCGGGCTGACCTGAGCAACTACACCGTGCGCGAGCGCGCTGTCGGGACGTCGGCTGCTGACCGAGAGCATATCCTCATCGACGATACCGCAGCAGCGCAGATCCTGTTGGAGTCGGGCCTGCGCGAAGTCGCCTTCATTAACGATAACGTCGGCGCCGACAGCCTCTTTGACCTCGCCCTGGCGGACTTCCTGCTTGAGCTCGGTTGGGCTGCACGGGTGACATTCCACCTCAAGGATCGGCCGTTCTTCGTCTCCGACGCTATGCCCGATGATATCCGCGACATGGTTCGCCAACTGCAAACGTGCGGACGCGCGGGTCTGACTGCACTCGGAGAGCGCCTGAGCGTTGCGCTAGCCAGTGGGGCCCTGCGACTGGCGGCCGAGCCCTTCTGGAGCAGGAGCCTCTGTTTCGCAGACATTCCCGCGGTGCTGCACGCACAGCTGGCCACCGCCGATCTGGTGATCCTCAAGGGCGATGTCAACTACCGGCGCCTCCTTGGGGACCGTCACTGGCCCTATACGGCGCGTCTGGACGAGATTGCGGCGTCGTTTCCCCAGCCGTTCCTGGCAGTTCGAACACTCAAGGGGGAGATCATAGTGGGTCTCCGGCCCGGAGTTGCTGACATACTGGCAGCCAGCGACCCGACCTGGCTGATCAACGGCAAGCGCGGCATCATTCACCTGGTCGGGCGCAGCCAGCCGCGCAGACGAAAGGAGAGCGAATATGGACAGACCGCTGCTGGGTAGAATCGCCGTCGTGACCGGTGGCGCCCAGGGACTGGGCGCCGCGCTGTGTGAGCGACTGGCCGATGAGGGCGCTCACGTCGTTGTCGCCGACATCAATCTCGACGGAGCTGCCGGAACCGCCGCTGCCATTGAGGCTCGTACTGGTCGCCGCGCCATCGCGGCACGTACCGATGTCACGAATGAGGATGAGGTAGCCGGCACGATGGATCTGGCTGTGGCCACCTTTGGTCACCTCGACCTCTGCGTCGCCAACGCGGGGGTGCTGATGTCCGAGGCGATTGAGGTGTTCCCCGCCGAGAAGTGGCGCCTCGTGATGAACGTCGACCTGTTCGGTTACTTCCTTACTGCAAAGCATGCCGCCCGCATTATGATTCCACAGCGCAGCGGCAACATCATCCAGATCAACTCTAAGTCGGGCAAGAAAGGCAGCTACAAGAACTCCGCCTACGCTGCCTCCAAGTTCGGCGGCATTGGCCTCACGCAGAGCCTGGCGTTGGAGTTGGCCGAGCACAACATCCGCGTGAACGCGATCTGTCCCGGCAATCTCCTCGACTCGCCGTTGTGGGTGAACTCACTGTATGCGCAGTACGCCAAGAAATGGGGTATCACCGAGGCCGAGGTTCGCCAGCGTTATGTTGACCAGGTGCCGATGAAGCGCGGCTGTACGTACCAAGACATCGCCAACGTGCTGGTCTTTCTCGCTTCGGACCAGTCTGGCTATATGACCGGGCAAGCCATCAATGTGACGGGCGGACAGCAGATGGACTGAGCAGATGAGCACAAGCG
>JALOOJ010000335.1 GCA_025454475.1 Anaerolineae bacterium | reverse complement strand
GGCGTCACCCAGATCGATGGCGCGTGTCAAAATCCGCGTGCAGGCGTATGATCGTGCGGGCTTGCTGCGAGATATCACGGATGTCCTGGAGAAGGAAAATATCAGCATGGTAGATGCCTCGGCGGTGACCGCGGGCCAAGACAATCTCGCCTTGATCACGGCCACCCTGGAGGTGCGGGACGCTGAGCAGGTTGGGCGAGTTTTGACAAAGATCGAACGCGTTCCGAACGTGATCGAGGTGCGGAGGCAGGTGGGGTAGCCTGAGGCGTGAAACGTGAAGCGTGAAGCGTGATCTGTGAGGAATCAGGCGTCAAGCATCAAACGTCATTATTCTGTAGCGATTTTCTGACGGTTTGACGCTTGACTTTCCACGTTTCACGTTTTACGTTTCACGCTTCACGCAGCGTTAGCGTGCTTGTGCTCCTGGCGTGGGCGGAATCCTGTCCAGCGTCCAGTTGCGCGTTGTCTGCGCGTTGATGCGCAGGTTATTGAGCCACTGTGAAAACGCCTCGAACTTCTTCTGCTGGGCGGTGAACTCGTCCATCTCCCGGGCCGGGTCTTTCTCCAACACCTGCACCAGGTGATAGCCGTAGGCGGTCTTGATCGGGCCGCTGGTCTGTCCGGGTTCCAGCTTGAAGGTGCCTTCTTCAAACTCTGGCACCATCCGGCCGCGGCCGAACCATCCTAAGTCGCCGCCCTGCTCGGCGCTGCCCGGATCATCCGAGTATTCCTTCGCCAGCTTAGCGAAATCGCCCCCGCCGCCCAGCTTCTGCTGGACTTCGATGATACGGGCCAGGGCCTGAGCCTCATCGCGCGGAGCCGGAGTCGGGCCGGCGTTGGGGTTCGGCGTCGGCGTCGGCTGACCCGCAGGCACTGGGGTCGGCGTGGGCAACGCTTCTTGCACGCGGACGAGGATATGCCGCGCGCGCACTTGCTCTTCGGTGGTCGTGATATTCTTCGTCACGTCCTCGTAAAGCTTGTTGCGCAGCAGGTCGATCTCGATGAGACCCTTCAGGTCGACCTCGCCCATATCGGCAGCGGTTTTCAGCCGTCCCACGTAGTCGCTGAGCGCGCTCTGATACGCGGTCAAGCTGACTGCCGTGGGTGTCGGCAATGGCGTCGCCGTTGGTGGCCCGCCCGGCGTGGACGTCGGTCTGGGTGTGGGTGACACCTTCGGCGTCGGCGACGGTGTGGGTGTGTTGCGCTGATAGCCGAATGACCGCTCCAGGGCCTCGTTGATCTCATCGGGACTGACTGTGATGCCCTGCTGCTGCGCTTGCTCCCGCAGCAGTTTCTCGTCGATCATCTGATCGAGAACTTCGAGACTGATCGATTGCGGATCGTTCTGCTGAGCGCTATCAGGGTTGTTGGCCTCCTGATACCAGGCAAAGCGCACCCGTTTGCCGTAGTCGTTGGAGGCGATACTTGCGCCGTTCACGGTGGCGATCGGTTGGCGTGGTTTTATCACCAGCTCCTGGATCACGCCGACGGCGATGATTAGCAAGAGGATGCCAGCCACGATACCCAACCCGATCAACAGCCACTGGTTGCGCTCGTCGTCGCGACGTTTGTGCGCCAGATGTTTACGGGTCAGTTCACGAGTTTGCGGTTGTTTCGACTTGGCCATACGCTTCCTCGGCTCGGCTTAGTTGCCGCGCTGCCGGACGTGTTCGGCCGTGTAGGGCAATAGCGCCAGGATGCGCGCGCGTTTGACAGCCAACGTCAACCGCCGCTGATGGCGAGCGCACGTGCCGGAGCGCCGCCGGGAGTCGATCTGCCCCTGATCGGAGATGAATCGACGCAACATGCTGACGTCTTTGTAGTCGATTTTCTCGATCTTTTCCACACAGAACGCGCAGAAGCGCCGTCGTTGGAACCGGCCGCGGGGGCCACCGGGGCCACGGCGTTCGCTTCGCTCGCCGCGCTCACCGGGTGGCGCGTTGAATTGTCTTTCTTCTGCCATAGTAGTCTTGCTCCATCACAGCTAGAAACCTAGCTCTTCATCGAAGTCCATCTCTTCGGGCTCAACACCGCCGCGGTTGTCGAGGATGACCATCTCGCTCGCGACAACCTCGGTCCGGGAATGGCGCTGACCTTCGGGATCGTCCCAACTCCGTGTCTGCAAACGGCCTTCGACATACACGCGCGAGCCCTTGTGCAGATACTGGTTGCACACCTCGGCCAGGTTGCCCCAGGCGACGACGTTAAACCATTCCGTAGCCTCGCGCCGTTCGCCGCTGCTGGTAGTCCAGCCGCGACTTACTGCCACGCTGAAAGAGGTTACGGGCTTTCCGCTGGGTGTGTAGCGCATATCCGGATCACGGCCCAGATTGCCGATGATCAGGACTTTGTTCAGACCTCTTGACACCGCCCGTTCCTCCTGGGAATGACCTACCCCTCGTTGGGGCGTACGAGCAGGTGACGAATGACCTGCTCATCGATCCGCAGGTTGCGTTCCAGCTCGCGGCTCTTGGTTGGTGGCAACTGGAAGTTAAACTGGACATAGACGCCATCGGTGTGCTTCTTGATGGCGTACGCCAGCACCCGGCGGCCCCAAATGTTGGTGCTGCCGACCGTGCCGCCAGAGGCTGTAATCCAGTTTGTGTAACGCTCGATCACAGCGGCGATCCCCTGCTCGTCCAACTGTGAGACAACGATGACTACCAGTTCGTAGTCGTGCGTATTTTCAGGCATACCGCGCCGATACCTCCTTTCCTCGGAAATAACCCGGCTCCTCTGGAGACGGGCTTGCCGCCGGTCGATGCGCATGGCGCACAATGCCGGGGGCGAAAAGAACGAGGGCGGTGAGCCCTCGCGCGGTGAGATGTTTATACCACAGGATCGTGAATTATGGCAAATGGGAGACAACGGTACGATTCTACAGCGGAGGGCACATGGGGTAGAATCTCGTGTGTTCGGGGAGTAGCGCAGCTCGGCTAGCGCGCACGGTTCGGGTCCGTGAGGTCGGAGGTTCAAATCCTCTCTCCCCGACTCAACATTATCAGTAGTACCAGCTTGAGTCCCATGTTCAGCCGAACATGGGACTCCGTGTTTACTGAGCCTGTTGTCATTATCATCCGAACCGGAACCCTGCTGTAGGACGGCGCGCACGGTGCAAAACCGACGACGCTCCGCTGAGGCCGCCAAGCCCGCGGAGCGCCGATAGGCACGCGGCGAAGGAGGTCGCACGCTATGCAACTCGATTATGCGATAGAGGGGTACTGGTTGTCAAGGCGGCGGGGGTTCTCGCCGCATACGGTGGCAGACTATGAGGTGACATTCCGGCGGCTGGTGCAGTTTTTGGGACCGGATCAGGAGTTCGAGGGCATCACGACGGCTGATGTCAATCGGTTTCTGAATCACCTGCAGGATGAGTTGCAGTTGTCCACGAAAACGGTGCTGAACATTTGGACGGCGTTGTCGTCCCTGTGGACGTGGGCGCAAACGGAGTTGGGCACGGCGCATGTGATTCGTGATCATATTCCACGGCCACGGTATCGCCGGCCGGTCATCGAGCCGTTCACCGAGGAGGAGGTGCGGCTGTTGTTGGCCGCTTGTGAGCGGATGAACGCCTGGGATCGGCGGCATGGACAGCACATCGGCGGGACGCGGCCGACGGGGGTGCGAGATCGAGCGATCCTGCTGATGATGTTGGATTG
>JALOOJ010000144.1 GCA_025454475.1 Anaerolineae bacterium | reverse complement strand
TCAACCGACAGGATCACCAGCGTCGCCGACACCTTACCGCTGCGCTGCGCGTAGAGCATGTCGTTAGCCGCGCGCGCGGCGGCTCCGTCGCGCACGCCCTCAGCCAACTCCGAGATGACCTTGCGCATGACCTGCACGGCCACCGACCTGGCGCCGCTGCCCGAGCTTTGGCCATCAACCAGCACAAGCGACAACCCGCCCCGCGGGCGTTCGACCATCTCCAGGAGATCGCCGCTCTCGGCGACCGCCCACTTCCCTACCTTGCTCACGGCCACTGAGATGTGCATGGTCCGCCTATCCCCTCGACGTGCGCTGGCTCAGATGCTGCGGCGGATGAGCCTAGGTGTCGCTGCCGGCCCCATCGTCAACGCTGACCGTAGCAGTGGGCTCCTGGCGCTTCCCGCTAATCGCGCCCGGCACAATCCGCACTTCTACGCCCTCCGCCAGCTCGATCCTTGCCACATTGGCATCAAGGTCCAGAGACGTGAGCCGACCGAGGAACCCCCCGATCGTCATCACGGTGTCGCCGACCCGAAGGTCCTGCTCACGCCGCTTCTGGCGTCGCCGCGCCATGAACTGCGGCAACACCAGAAACGCGCCGAGCGCCACGATCACGATTATCCAGTATGTCCAATCACCAGCCTGTCCTGTTGGCATAGGATCTCCTACTTGTCGAGTACAGTCCGATTTGGCGCACGTCATTATACAGTCCGGCGCAAGCATGACAAGATCGCCGGGTACCGGGCGCTGACGCATTTGCACGCCGTGCCAGGTCGGTTACAATTGGTGCTCTACCGCCGCGCCACCCCCGCACGCTATACACGGAACAAGGGTGGCACGGGCTGATACGAGATAGTGTCGCGAGATGTCACAGGCCACCGAACCACGTACGGTCCAGACCGTCCTGTCTGCGACGCCAGTCAGTGCAGCGGGCGTCGATGCAGGCGGCACGTTGGCTGCCGCATTCGGGGCATCGGTCCCGTTCGCGAGGCTTGCCCTACTACACCGTGCAGCTCTGGCTTTCAACTCCACCCTCGATCTTGATGCGGTACTCCACTCGGTGCTCGAAGAACTCGCCGTGGCGCTACAGGCGGACGGATGGGTGGTCTGGCTGGTTGACCAGTCGTCGGGCGAGATCGAGTGCGTGCAGTCGGAGGGGCCCTTCAGGCCCAACCTGATCGGCCAGCGAGCGGGGCCGAATGATGGGGCAGTGAGCTGGGTTATTCGGCACGGGCATAGCATCAACCTGGTTCACCCCGACGACGATCCGAGGTACAACGAAGCCGTCTCCCGGCGAGCCGGAACGCCCCTGGGGTCGCTTCTATGCGCGCCGCTAAAGGCCAGAGGTACAGCTGCACTGAGTGATCGCGGAGCGCCTCCTTCCCCAGCCTTCGGCGCGATCAGCGTCATCAGTCAGAAGCCGGCGACGTTCAGCGACGAGGACTTGACCGTGTTGGAGGCCCTGGCTGCGGCGGCCTCCGGGGCGATCGCGAACGCACAGCTCTATACACAAGTGAGCCTGGAGGTTGATGACCGCAGCCGTGCGGAGCGGGCTCTGCGCCACAGCGAGAACCAGTATCGCACCATGGCGGAAACATCGCCCGATGCCATCGTCGTCACCGATCTGGATGGCACAATCACCTACTGCAACACGCGCGCGCTCGAGCTGCATGGGTTCGAGCAGCGATCCGAGCTTCTCGGGAAGAGTGTGCTGATGTTATTCGCACCTCAGTGCCGCGCAGGCGTCCGTGATCTGCACCGCAGCATCCTTGAGGGAAATACGACTCGCGAACACGAGCTCACGCTGCTGAGCAAGGACGAAACCACACGAACCGTGATGTACATGGCCTCCCTGGTCGCCGGCGAAGACGGCACCGCCTCAAGCATCATTGGGTTCTCGCATGACATCAGCGACATGCGGGTGGCTGAGGAGACGATTCGCCGGCACAATCAGGAGCTTCGCGCCCTGAATCGGGTCGCAACTCAGATCAGTCAGCTTCGTGATCTGGACAGCCTGTTGGACACCATTCTCAGCATGACGCTCGAGGTGCTAGAGGTGGATTCCGGCTGCGCCGGCCTCTATGATGAGGCTTTCGTCCCCAGTTCGACCTTGCTTCACAGCCACACAGTCAGCCGTAGCTCTGTGGTTCCGGGGCTGTCCGAGAGCGCAACTGCTGCACTGCTGGAGTGGCTAGGCACCCGACTCCGGGAGGCGCGGAGGCCCGTCTCGGTCAGCACCCAAGAGCTGCCCTTCGCGTGGGCTGCTGCGGCGGCGGAGTTCCAGATAGTCGCCGTGCCGCTGACCGTTCAGGAGCGGCTCGCCGGCGTGCTTGCCATCGCAGGACTGCGCAACGGTGTCACGCTGCCGTTGCGCCCCCAACAGCGTCAACTCCTGTCAGCGATAGGACATCAGGTGAGCGTGGCAGTCGAGAACGCTAGGCTCACTGCGAAGGTCGCCGAGATCGATACCCTACGCGACCTCAGCCGGATAAGATCGGAGCTGCTCGCTGCCTTCTCGCACGACTTGCGCACGCCGCTGGGCGTGATCCAGATGGCCTGTTCCACGCTGCAGCGAGTCGACATCGCTCTCGACGACGACATGATGGCGGACTGTCTCGACGACATCCAGACCCAAACCGAGCGCCTCTCACGCCTCGTAGACGGCATACTCGACCTGGGTCATCTTGAGAGTGGGCATATCCAACTGGAGCTTGGCGATCTCGAGATCTCCGAAGTGCTCCAGCAGCTCGCATCGGAGACGGAACGCGCGAATCCCGCATCCAGCGTAAAGGTCGCGCTGGATCCCGGACCCCTGACGGTACTGGCCGACCCGGGTCGTGTCGACCAGGTAATCCGGAACCTCCTGGACAATGCAGTGAAATTCTCGCCCCTGGGCGGTGATATCAACGTCAGCGCATCGCGATTCGGTCAGTACGTGCGCATAAGCATCGCAGACCAGGGAGTCGGCATACCGACGGACCAGCGCGAGCTGGTGTTTGAGCGTTTCTACCGCATTCAAAGTGCTGAGACGCAGGGCATACCCGGGACTGGGCTGGGGCTACCCACCTGCCGCAGCATAGTCGAGGCCCATGGCGGTAGAATCTGGGTCGAGTCGCCCGCGCCCGGTCAGAAGGTCTCAGGCGCCACACTGACTTTCACGCTGCCAATCTCGCCTATAGTCGAGTCAGCGTGATGCCCAGCGGCATGGTTCTGACCAGGGCCCGGTCGGCCCCGACTGACCGATGTCCAGCCTCTAGCCGCCTAAGGGGGTCTGCGTGACTGCTGCCAACCACGGTCGAATACTCGTTGTCGAGGACGAGCCCAGGTACATCAGGCTGTTTCGGGTCAACCTGGAAGCAAGTGGCTACGAGGTCGTCACAGCGAATACCGCTCAGCGGGCCCTCGAGCTTGCGTCTCGCGAGGACCTTGACCTGATTCTGCTGGACATCCTCCTACCCGGAGGCAGCAATGGGATCGCAGTATGCCAGCAGATTCGCAGATTCTCGAGCGTGCCAATCATCATGTTGACAGCTTTGGCGAGCACGGACGATATCGTGCGTGGCCTCGACGCCGGCGCGGACGATTACATCACGAAACCCCTGAGCATTCAGGTCTTGCTAGCTCGAATTCGTGCTCGGCTGCGCCATCTCGGAGCCCCTTCAGAGGAATCGGCCTCCGTCTGCCGCAGCGGTTCTCTGGCACTTGACACGGCCAGCAGGCAGCTCTACGCCCGGGGCAAGGAGGTCCTCCTGACGCCGACCGAGTACCGGATGCTGCTCGAGTTGATGACGCACCCCGGGCGTGTGCTCATCACCAGCTACCTGCTGGAGCGCGTATGGGACATCGACCGACAGGAGCCCCACCTGGTTTGGCAAGTCATCAGCCGCCTCCGGCAGAAACTCGAGCGCGACCCATCCGATCCTCAGTTAATCCAGACCCGCCCCGGGATTGGGTATGTCTTCGTGCCGGATGGCGACGATGCCACCGGTGGCGCCTCAACGACGTAGCCACGCAGGACCAGACCGATATTCGTGCCGGGAGGACCTATGAGTATCGTCGCCAAAATCCGAGATGCGCTCTTCGGCTCAGCTTCAGCCGAGATACGGGACCCCACTGGCATCTACGTGTATGTTAGATGCGACCGCTGTGGCGCACCCGTCCGCGTCCGTATCGACAGAGTCTATGATCTCCAGCACGACCACGAGACAGGCGAGTTCGTCGTGCACAAGGAGATCATGGATGGCACATGCTTTGCCCTGATGCAGGCGCACATCCGCTTGAGTCCGCGTTACGCCATCATCTCCGGCGAGGTAACGGGAGGAAAGCTAATCTCCTGGAAGGAGTACAACGCTCTGGCCAAGCGTTCCGCGACTAAGGCCTGATCGGCACACTTGCGCCCCATCTCGTGAGCCAACGCTCACCTCAGCTTCTCCACGACGGCCCAGAAGTTCGGACGCTCTTCAACGACGTGGACATGGGTATCGGGCGAGGCAAAGTAACGCACCAGTGCCGCGGGCGCTCGAAAGTGACTACGCATCAGCGCCAGCGTCTCGGCGAAGGCAATCAGCTTGACAGGAAACTGGCGGATGTCAGGCTCTTCGATCACGAGTCGCCCCCCTGGAGCCAGCACACGCAGCAGCTCGCAGGCCGCCCCAGCCTGGTGCTGGAAGTGATGGAACGTGTCAACGGCAACGATCTTCGTGAAGGCAGCCTCAGCGAACGGTAACGCCTCCGCCCGCCCAAGACAACTGGTCAACCTGCCCTTGTCTGCCGCTTGCTGAAGCATTCCCAGCGAGCGATCGAGAACGCATACGCCGCGGACGTAGGGTCGAAGGCCCTCCGCGATTCTTCCGGTACCTCCTCCCACGTCCAGCACCCAATCGGCTGTGGTAAGGCCCGCCAAGGTCCGCAGTCGCTCTAGCGCTTGCGTGCGGATAACTCGGTCATAGATCGGAGCAACCAGTCCGAAGTGATCAAACTCAGCCAACCACCGCAGCATAGAGCCTCCATGATTCCATCACCACGGTACGAGCGAGGTAGCTCTGATAGCGATTGCCACCTGGAAACGGAGCGTTACAATGGGACCGGATGGCGACGAACCCGACTGACGCGCGACTTGAGGTGAGAATGCAGATCAGACGTATGCTGAGGGCAGTAGCCCTGTGGTGGTGGCTTGGCGCGATCCCCGTGATCGTCGTCTTGGCGCACCTCACGCTGACCTATCGCTCACCTGCTCCGGCCTACCAGGTCGTGCTTAGATTCACCACTGGGGGAATGCCGGCAGCATCGCTATCCCCTGACTACGACCGTTACTACGCGTGGCTCTCGTCTGAGTACGTGGCCAACGGGCTTGCCGATCTGGCGATGACGGGCACCTTCGCAGACAAAGTCGCCCAGCGTCTGGCTCAGGACGGACTGGCGGTGTCCGCCAGCGCAATCCACGGCGCCATCGTTACAGACAACGCCCAGTCGATCCTAGTCGTCTACCTCACCTGGCCGGATGCCAACCAGGCGAGCGTGATCGCCGGAGTCATCGGAGAGACGCTTGTGGCGCTCGGCCCAAGTTATTACCCGCAGATGGACGGCCTCGGCGCGGTCGCCCAACTGGCTGACCCGCCCGCGCCCGTCGCCGTCGCGCCCGGTCTGCGGACGCAACTCCTCGGCCCCGCCGTTCGCATTCTGGTAGGAGCATCATTTGGCGCTGCGCTCATCTATGCCGCCTCAGTCCTCGACCCCACCGTGCGGGAGCCCAACGATCTCGCTGAGGCCGGGATGCGTGTTGTCGGTGAGTTGCCCACGTACCGAACAGATCGTCCGCGGTCGCCCGCGTCACAGGCCAAACGACCGGGACGCTTCTGACGCCGGAAGGCAGATGGGCCCTGGGAGCTGCATCTGGCCAATGGCCCCCTCGGCCCTAGTTGAGTCCCAGCAGACGATCGATCTTCTGCCGGTCAAATCCAACGATCGGCCTTCCGTCAATCGTGATCACGGGCACGCCCTGCTGTCCACTCACACGCACCATGTCGCGCGCCGCGCTCGGGTCACGTGAGACATCGACGTCAGTGTACCGGATGCCCTTCTGCGCAAGGTACCTCTTGGCCGTCTTGCAGTGAGGGCAAGTCGGCGTAGAAAACACAACCACTCGTGGCACCCGCTTCTTTGCTGCGCTCGTTGTCATGTAGCTCCTCCCACTCTATTAATAGGCAATCACCTTCTATATTCTAGTCTCTGCCGCGATGCTGTCAATCAGAAACGCATTAGAACTGCGCCGGTCGCCCAGCCCACTGGCCTGCAGTTTTCATTGCAGGGACAGGCTACTGCCGGTTTGCATCACCGATACCCCATGCTATAATGCTCACACCTCGGGACGATGACCGCGGTCCCGCGAATCGGAGCGACCGATCGTGGCGTTCGAGACAGTGGAGGTACCATGAAGTGCCCGTTCTGTGGCTCCGATGATACGAAAGTCGTAGACACGCGCCACGACCCGCAGGGAAACGTTCGGCGCCGACGCGAATGCACAGCTTGTGATAACCGTTTCAGTACGGTTGAGCGTGCGATCCTCACGAATCCACTCGTGGTCAAACGGGATGGGCGCCGGGAAGAATTCGATCCTGACAAGCTGATGTCCGGCCTGCGCATTGCGTGTGCGCGGCGGCCGATTTCCGCCGCAATGCTCGAGCGAGTCGTGGAACGAGTCGAGTACGTTATGCGACAGACCGGTAGGACCGAGGTCCCCAGTCAGATGATTGGTGATGCCGTCATCGAAGAGCTTCGAAAACTGGACGAAGTAGCATACATCCGCTATGCCATCGTCTATATGGGGCTTAAGGATCTCGAGTCCATCCGCGCTGAGATCGACCGACTCCGGCTTCAGCGCCACTAAGCCTCGCCTCACCTCCCGAGTTCGCAGGACCAGGCGCTGCCCGTGCTGGGCGGCTCACATCTGCATGTACGCCGTAACACATTATCGATTGGACTAGGAGGGTGACTATGACGTCGATGGATACAGTGGATCCCGCGTCTGGAGCAAAGGGCGCCGATGAGGCCCTGGCGGCGAGGTTCTCGCCCAATGCGCTGCAGGTCCTGACAAAGCGCTACTTGCGAAAGGATAGCGACGGCAACCCTGTCGAGACCGTCGCGGGGATGTTCGGTCGGATCGCCCATCACATCGCCGGCGCTGAAGAAGCATGGGGAGATGGATCTTCGGAGGCTGAAGCCCTCTTCTTCGACCTTCTGGCCGATATGCGCTTCGTTCCCAACTCACCCACCTTCACCGGCGCAGGCACGCCGCTCGGGCAGTTGGCCGCGTGCTTCGTGCTGCCCATCGAGGACGATATGGGACGCGACCCCGGCGGGATCTTCCAGGCCCTACGAGACGCGGCCCTGATCCAGCAGACAGGCGGCGGAAACGGGTTCAGCTTCTCCCGTCTGCGCCCCAAGAACAGCCTGGTTGTCTCAAGTATGGGCAGGGCCACCGGTCCCTTGGGCTTCCTTCGGGTGTACGATAAGGCCTTCGGTGAGATCGCCCAAGGAGGCACGCGGCGGGGCGCAAACATGGCTGTGCTGCGTGTGGATCATCCTGATATCGAGGAGTTCGTCTCCTGCAAGACCTCCGAGAACGCGATCACCAACTTCAACATATCAGTGGGAATCACCGATGCGTTCATGGAAGCTGTGAAGGCCGACGCAGAATGGGAGTTGCGCTTTCCGGACATCCGGCATCCTGATTATCGGGGCTTCCGAGGCGGCCTTGAGGATGCTGAGGCGCTCGGCATCCCGGTTGTGGCGTACAAGACGATCCAGGCGGGAGACCTCTTCAGCCGTATCGTCGAACAGGCGTGGGGCAATGGCGAGCCCGGTGCGCTGTTCATTGACCATGCCCAGGTGGACCACCCTATCCCTGCACTCGGACGGTACGAGAGCACAAACCCGTGCGGGGAGCAGTTCCTCATGCCCTATGAGAACTGCTGTCTGGGATCGATCAACCTTGCCCGTCATCTGGGATATTCGCCTCACGGCACTCCTGTCCTGGACTGGCAAGCGATCGCCGACACCGCCCACCATGCTGTGCGGTTCCTGGACGACGTGGTCACGGCGAACGCTTACGTGCCCGCTGTTCCACAGCTCAAGGAGGCCGCGCTTCGCGCACGGCGCATCGGCCTGGGGATTATGGGGCTGGCCGACGTCCTCTTTGCCATGCACATAAGCTACGGCAGCCGGGAGGCGCAGGAACTCGCCGCCCAGCTTATGGAATGGATCCGATACCACGCAATGCTGGCCAGCATCGATCTGGCGCAGGAGCGCGGCCCGTTCCCCGCGATCGCCGGTAGCGTCTACGATCCTCAACATTTGGAGTGGCGTCCGCGCCCGTGGCCCGCCTGGCTCGGGGGCGCACCGAGTCACGACTGGGGCCGCCCAATGCTCGATTGGCACCGCGTCCTGGAGGGGATCTCACGGCATGGCATCCGAAATGCCACCCAGCTCACAATAGCTCCGACGGGCACGATCGCGACCGTCGCCGGCATTGAGGGCTATGGCTGCGAGCCTGTCTTCGCCCTGGCGTACACCCGGTATGTGCAGGAAGCGGGCGGGCAGGTCGCGCTACGCTACGTTAGCCCGGTGTTCGAGGCAGCCCTGCGCGCCACGGACCTCACACCTGAGCAGGTTGAGAACATACTTGAGCAGGTCAAGCTGAGCGGGAGTTGCCAGGATGTGCCCGAGGTGCCCGCAGGAATCCGCGATGTCTTCGTCGTCTCCGGCGACATTGAGGCTGAGGGGCACATACGCATGCAGGCTGCCCTACAGCTGTTCGTGGACGCGAGCATCAGCAAGACGATCAACCTCAACGCCGATGCCACGCCTGATGATGTCGCCAGCGCGTTCATGCTGGCCTGGACCCTGGGCTGCAAGGGTCTCACGGTCTACGTGGCAGGTTCGCGTGAGAAGGAGGTCCTCGAGACCGCTGCTACGCGCCAACAGAAGGCCGGCGCAGGCGCTGCACAGACCTACAGTTCCCCTCCGACACTCACGGACGCGGCTACAATGCCGATGCCCTTGTTGCATGAGCCCATCAGGCCGAGACCGCGGTCGTTGGCCGGCGTCACCTACCAGGTGCAGACTCCGTTGGGAACGGCATACGTCACCGTCAACCTGAACGGGCAGGACCAACCGTTTGAGGTGTTCCTGAACGTCGGGAAGGCTGGGTCCGATACCGCCGCCGTGGCTGAGGCCATTGGACGCCTGATCTCGCTCACGCTCAGGCTGCCCTCGCCAATGGAGCCACGAGAGCGGCTGAGTGAGGTTGTCCATCAGTTGAGCGGCATCGGTGGAAGCCGCTCGATGGGCTTCGGGCATAACCGCGTGCTCAGCCTGCCCGACGGCGTGGCAAACATCCTGGAAGCCTTCCTCAGTGAGAGCGAGGCGTCCGAAGGCGAGTATCTCCCGCCGCAGAGCCACCGGGAGACTTCACAACCAAGTCTTGCGCTGTTCCAGGTTGGGGATCTCTGTCCATCGTGTGGTCAGGCAACGTTGCTGAACACCGAGGGGTGTCGCCGCTGCTACGCATGCGGCCACAGCGAGTGCTGACGCCCGAGGAAAATGGCTAATATGAGGGGGAGCGCGCCACAAGTCGGCGCGCTCCCCCTTGCGCGTTCTCTTGGGCAGTACTTCGCTTGGCCTGCTAAGCCACTTCCAGGATCTTGAAGCTCATCCTTCCGGCGGGAGCCGCAATCGACACCGTGTCGCCGGCAACGTGGCCGAGTAGGGCCTTGCCCAACGGCGACGCGTGCGAGATCCGACCCTTGCTAGGATCTGCCTCGGTCCGTCCAACAAGGTAGTACGTCTCCGTGTCGTCATAGCCTTCCTCGATCACCGTGATCACACTACCCAGTTTGACCCGTCCATCGCTGCTGGCTTCCCCAGTGTTGATCAACTGGCCAACTCGAAGCACGTGCTGCAGATGCAGAATGCGCCCCTCGAGGAAAGCTTGCTCCTCCTTGGCCGCCTGGTAGTCCGCGTTCTCCGACAGATCGCCCTGCTTGATCGCGAAGTGTAGGCGCTCAGCCAACGCAGGCCGCTTCACGTTGACCAGATCACTCAGTTCCTGCTCGGCTTGCGCTTTTCCTTCAGGCGTCAAGTAGACGGCATCGTGGTCCATAGACTCTCCTCAGCCTGATACGACAAATGGCGTGCGTGGCAGCGTGCTGAGCGTGGTCGAACCGTCCTCGGTCACCACGACATCGTCTTCGATCCGCACGCCGCCAATGCCCTCGAGATAGATGCCCGGC
>JALOOJ010000020.1 GCA_025454475.1 Anaerolineae bacterium | reverse complement strand
GGCCAGAGCCAGAGAAGCGCAACCCGCGATCTACGTCCCGTTCGGCTCGATCGAGTGGCACGGCTATCACAACCCGGTGGGGCTCGACGCCGTGAAGGCGCATGAGCAGTTGGTGGGTCTGGCATCGCGCGTCGGCGGCGTGGTCTACCCGCCCGTCTACTTCGGCGCCGGAGGCGGACACACTGATTGGCCAAGCTCCTTCATGGTCCCTTCTGAGCCCATGGTACGGATCGTCACCGAGCTGCTGCACGGCTTCGAACGCGACGGCTACCGTAAGGCCATCCTGCTCTCGGGCCACTACCCCAACCGCACGGAGTATCTGGACGCTGCCCGGACAGCCTACCTGGCGGAGGGAGGGACAATGGATGTGCTTGCCCTTGTGGAGAACGAGGCTCCAGGGGCCGCGGGCGACCACGCCGCAAAGGCCGAGACATCTTATATGCTCCATCTTCTACCGGAACTGGTAGATATGGCACGGCTCCAGACGGGCCGCCAGGACGACCTGGGCGGACCCAACGAGGCGATCAACTGGATGGGGCCCGAGTTCGCGGGTCACCCGAACTATGGCCTCGTGGGTATCGACCCGCGCGCCCACGCATCGGCGGACGCGGGCCGCGCCTACACCGAGGCGCTGCTCAGCCATCTGGCGGCGTGGGTGGAGCGGTAGAGCGTTCCCCCGCGGCGCCGTCTTCCCCTTGCGAAGGTTTTCGGGCATGCGCAAGGGCAGAACCGATAGGGAGGTACCAATGTCACATCTGCCGATCACACGAATGACGTTGTACAAGCACGGCGTCGGCTTTTTTGAGCGCCGCGCGGCGATTGCCACAGACAGAGTCGAGCTCTCCTTCCGTGTGGAGGAGATGAACGATATCCTGAAGAGCCTCACAGCCATAGATTGGGGCGGCGGGCAGGTGCTCGGAATCGACTATGCCACGCCGCAGAGCCGTGACGAGCGGCTGGCGGGATGCTCGATCAGGCTAAGTGACACCCGCAGCCTGCAGGATCTTCTCGTGAGCCTGCGCGGTCGCCGGATCACGCTCCGCCTCGATCAGGGAGAGTCCCTCACCGGCACGCTCCTGGGGATGGACGATGCTCCCGAGCGCCAGCCGCTGGCAAGCGCATTGGTCTCGCTCTTGGGCGAGGGTACGGAGCAGGTGCAGGTGGTGGCATTGGCGCGCGTTCAGGGCGTGGAGATCCTTGACGAGCGCGGTTCAGGCGACCTCCGCTTCTTCCTTCAGACAGCCTTGAGTCAGGAGGCGTTCCGCAGCGTCACGATCCGCATGACGCCGGGTGAGCATGATCTGTCGGTGAGTTACATCGCGCCTGCGCCCACATGGCGAGTGAGCTACCGGCTGGTCGCCGAGCCCGCGGGCGCTGAGACGCCCGGTACGGGGCGTGCACTCCTTCAGGGCTGGGGCATCTTCGACAACCGCCTGGAGGAGGATCTTGATGGCATCGCGTTGTCGCTCGTCGCCGGGATGCCCATCTCGTTTATCTACAACCTGTACACCCCATTCACACCGGAGCGCCCCACCGTCCAGGAGGAGGCCCGTGTGGCCAAGGGCCCGGTGGCCTTCGCCAGCGGCATCGAGGGCCTTGGCGCCAGTATGGGCGCCCCCCTGCCGCCGCCCGCCGCCGCGCCGATGGCGGAGATGATGCGCACGGCGTCGTTCGCCTCGGCCCGCGAGCCAAAGCGGGCGATCGCCATCGACGCGCTGCAGCAAGCGGCGGCGGTCGAGTCCACAGGCGCCGCGCTGGGCGAGCTCTTCCAGTACATCATTGCCACACCCGTCACGGTGGGCCGTGGGCAATCCGCGATGGTCCCTATCGCTCAGGCCACGCTGGCCTACCGCAAGGACCTCCTCTACAACGGAAGCAAGATGGCAGCCCACCCCGTGGCAACGTTGCGGCTGAAGAACGAGACCGGGCTCACGCTGGAGCGCGGTCCGGTGACCGTGATCGAGCGCGGCGAGTACGTCGGAGAGGCGCTCCTGCCGTTCACCGTCGTTGATAGCGAGCTCGTCGTGCCCTACGCGGTCGAGCTAGGCGTCAAGGTCAGCGAGGAGAGCGGCACGTCCCGTGAGATCCGCGGTCTTGAGATCAAGGGCGCCTACCTGCAGTTCGAGGAATGGGAGATCCGCTGGCGTGAGTATCGGCTCAGCAACGCGACGGCAGACCCGATCGCCGTGCTGGTCGAGCACCCGCGCTTGACCCAATATACCCTCTTCGACACGCCGGAGCCCAAAGAACACACTGACGAGCACGTGCGTTTCGAGGTCACTGCCCCACCCCGCGGCGAGACCAAGCTCAGGGTCCAGGAGCGTCTGCTCAAATGGCGCCACGAGGAGATCCAACGCCAGTCCTACAGCGGGCTCGAGCGCTACCTCAAGCAGGGGCTGCTCAGGCAGAAGGACCTGGACAGGCTTGCGCGGCTGCTCTCGCTCTGGGAACAGATCGGCAACAACGAGACCCGGCTGAGCGAGCTGACCAAGGAGCGCGAGCGGATCTACAAGGCACAACAGCAGATCCAGGGCAACATGCAGGCGCTGGGCCAGGCGGGCAAGGAGGGCGCGCTGCGCGCGCAGTACGTCGAGCAACTCGAGCAGAGCGAGCGCGAGCTCAAGGAGCTCGGCCAACACGAGACGCAGGCCAATGCCGAGATCGACCGCCTGCGCCAAGAGATCGACGCGCAGCTCAAGCAGATGGCATAGGCTGCCGTGCAGTCGCTGCGCTGGCGGCCGATGCGAAGGCGTACCAGAAAGCTAGGCGCCTGTTCCAAGCGTGCCGGCTGGGAACCTCAGTTCCGCTACGCCGACCTCGATGCGCCACAGTCGCCGCTTGGGCACTGAGCGTGAGGCGCGAGACCGCGAGATGGCTATACGGCGTCCGCCGTCAGCGAAGCACCGACGGCAGGTAGCACCGGTGTGGGCTGATCCCGGACACCTTGATCGCGACGTCACGTGCCAACCCGTCTATCGCGAGCGCAAGGGTGCCGTCGGCGCGACCCGTCGCAAGGGAAGTCGTGTACATCGGTTCACCGCGCGCTGCCGTGGTGTAGGGATCCCACCATTGGACTTCATACGTCTTGCCGGGCGCGAAGCCTGGCAGACTCAACGTTCCCGACGCCGGCTGGACCATCTCCCCTTCGGCGACGCGCAGCCACGTATGGTCGGCGTTGTCGATCCACAACAATGTGCGGTCCGTCAGGCTATCTTGCGCGCCCCACGCACGCAGGGTGCCGCTCGTCTGGGTCACAGCGATCCGCCGGCCCTCCGCAAGATCCGTCCCGATCTCGACGTATCGACCATTTGAGAGCGCCTCGCCCTCTACGAAGGACTCGTAGGCGGCGTACATTCCGTACAGGTCGTACGCTTCGCCGTCCAAGGCGTACTCGGCGGCCAGATTGGGATACCACTCCCCATCACACGTCGAGCCCAGGACTCCAAGGTGGGCCCAGAGCTTCTTATGGTAGTAGATGCCCCCGGCGTCCCCCGCAATCAGCGGGTGTTGGGGGCCGGTTGTGGCCACGGCAACGCCCCCCTCCCCCCGCACGATCGGTCTGTCGTAGCCAAAGGCCTGCCGGTACTCGTCGAATCGCAGCGCGCATTCACGAACGTAGGCGGCTGAATCGTCCCAGACATTGCTGATGAGCTCGCAGGACTCGCCTGTGGCATCACAGGACGACCCGCTCTCGTTCGCATACCAGTGCTTGTCCGAGTAGTCTATCAGGTCGCCGCGTACCGGATCGGTCCAGAAGCTCGCCACCCACCACCCCCAGAAGGAGTTGGTCATCAGGATGTGCCGAGGCGAGAGATCCCTGACAACCTGGGCGATCTCAAACGCGGCATCAAGCGCCGCGGCGTCAAAGTAGTTCTCGTTTGCCAGCTCCAGCGAATGTAGCGCTGTCGAATAGGACCAGCGCGCCACAAAGTAGCGGACGTAGGCTTCCTGGTACCAGCGGGCCGCCTGGTCCTCCGTGGCGTAGAAGTTCGCAACAGCCCAGTCGCCCACCGTGCCATCTGTCTGAAAGCGCGCCAACAGATCGTCGTTCTTGTGGAAGAGCGTCAGCTTATGGTAGACGCCAGCCTGCTCCGACAGCCGCATGATCTCGTCCAGTTGGGCGGCGGCGCGCTGGTCGACATAAACGTGACTGTCCGGATCGGAGCGCAGCAGCAGGTTAGGACCCCACACGCCCGCACCTGTCTCATCGAGTTGCAGGGCGAGCGAGTGAAGCTTGGCGCTGCCCGTCTGCGGGTCGTTGAAGGGAGCCGGAGCATCTGTCGCGACGTAGAGCCCGCGCAGGCCCACGTTCAGCGAAGTCGTCGTCGGACCTGTCTCGACCACGAGCGTGTAATCTTGCCACCCTTCAGCCTTGACGGAGCAGATCCCGCCGTGCGCGGCGTGGTAGGTGCTCGTCGGCGAACAGATGTCCATCGTACCACCGGCGAGGCTCCCGAGTTGGGGGCGTAGCACCTGCTCGCCGTCGACCTTAGCCCGGAAACTGAGCCGGTAGTGGGAATTGGGCCGGACCGGCAGCGTCTGTGACGAGTAGTAGTAGGGAGCAAAGCTGAACAGCTTGCCCGATGCGACATCGGCGTCCTCCGCCGTTGTTGATCCGTTACCAAATGCCCAGTTGATGCGGATGCTGTCGGCGAACGATGCCAGGGCGGTATTCGCGCCCTCTCCGGTCGGGAACCAGCGCACGAACCGGATGGCGCCCTCCCCCATCGCCGATATGGTTTCTCGAATGGACGCCAACGTGTTGAACGGGCTGCCCTGCTCCACATTGATCAGCGGCGTCACGAACGGTGTGCCGTCCGAAGTCTCAAAGAACCGCGGGTCGCTTGCGCTTACCCTGACAAAGCCCCGGCTATCCGAAGGGACGCTGACGAACTGCCAGACCGTGCTCTCGGTGCTACCGCCGGCGTCGGTGGCGCGGACCTTGTAGCTCCACGTGCCCACCCGATCAGGGGCGAAACGGCAGCGCCAGTCCTGTTCACCCACCGGCAAGAGCGCAATCCCGCTGCCAGTCCCCGCCTCCTGCACCGGCTGATAGATAAAACACGGCAGCATCCGGGCTTCGGCCCAAGCTGTCTCGCCAGGCGGCAGCAGCAGCATATCAACGCTGATGCCCGTAGCCGCCTGAACGCCAGGCGGCGGGTCTGGATCATAGGGGAAATAGGGTGTCGCCACTGAACCGGTGATGTGGAATGCGAGCTCGAACTTGCTGTAGAGCGGGACCTGCCCAAGGGCGTAGTCAGCCAAATTCGTTCGAAAGCTCTGTGAAGGGAGTGCTGGGCCGGATGACGCGCTCGAGAGGCCGGTGGGTGGCTCTGTGGGGACCGGAGCTGCAAACGCGGGATTGCCGAGCCCTGCGACGAAGGTGCACGCGATGAGCATCGCCAGAAACAGGCGCGGTCGCCCGGTGAACCGCCTCGTGCCCCTAGGATAGGCCGCCAAGAGAGGTCGCGCCGGGCAGAATGGTGGGCGACGTCCACAGTCAGGCCGATACTCGCCCTGGTCCCTAACGAACATTCGACCATAATAGCCGATTTCGTTAGAATTGTCAAACGAGAATCGCCAACCGGGGATCCTTGATCCCTCCCCGTCGTGCGTGCCGCGTCCGGTCGGATTGCTGCAGGTGCTCTCTGTGTGGGGCGGGCTATTCTGCTCGCCCACGGCAAGGTGCCGTGCGAATGGCCAGAAGTGCTGCGTCGGCAGGCGCTCTCTGCGTAGGCCGGAGTTGTGCTTCGCCTACAGCAGCCGTGAAAGCACGCAGTTGTGCAGGAAGGCGGAGGCCCGCTCGCCAGTTCCTTACTGGAGCAGGTGAGCGAACACTAATCGTCCCCCGCGTCCGACGTCTGGGCCACCCAAACCGCGCCCGAAGGACCGAAACTGGATTCGAGGTACCTCAGCGACTGCTCACGGTCCGGAAGCCCGCCGCCCACGTCGAGGATATGCTCGCAGAAGAGGGCCGCGTCCTCGACCACACGCGCATGCCGGTAGTACGCAAGAGCCCGCGCCTCGATGTGCGTCGGACCATACCCCTTGTAGAAGAGGCCTTCCGCCTCGGGCGTCTGTGATTCGCCCCAGTAGCCCCCACCGATGAACATCAGATCGCGCTCCTTAGGGGCCAGAATCGGCTCGTCCCAGTCGACAATACTGAACGCCCCGCTGTGCTCGATCAAGACATTGCCCGCGTGAATGTCGCTGTGGCACAGAACGCATTCCGGCGGATCTGCTTTCAACGACTGTGTCAGCCGCTCGGTTCGACCGATGAGCTGCAGGATCGTGCCACGGTGGGCCTCAAGGAAGTCGATCAGGTCCGCCACCACACCTTCGGTTGGCGAGATCGTGGGAACGCGAGCCAGAACTCGTCTCAGGAAGCCGCACCACTGCGACGCGTACGCCTCCGACCGGATCGAGTACCTCAGGCTCTCCGGGAGCGCCGCCGAGTGGATGCCGCGCATCGCCCGACCGAGCTCAACCCACTGACGGTCCGATAGAGCCACCTCATAGCCATCTCGCCCCTCGAGAAAGGGATAGAGAACCAAGGTGTATGAGTCGAGATCGGCCCACAAGCGGCCCCCTCTTGCCTCGATGGGCACGACGACGTGTTTGACGCCCTGGCCGCTGAGCAGCTTCGGTAAGGTCACGGAGGCTTCGTGAAATGCGCCGCGTCTCAGCTTAAGGAAGTAGGCCTGTCCATCCGACGCAAGCGCGCGGTAAGCCGCAGTGTTCCGGTCAGCTCCCAGGGGAAGGAAGGCTAGATCCGCTATATCGAGCCCGAACTCAGCCGCAAGGACGGAGATGATGGCCTGGTTCTGGACATCGGGTTTCTCAAGCATCGTTTCCTCACCACGGATTGTACCATACGCACGTCGCGTGCGCGTTCGCCTTTTTCCCCGCCTGCGCTACCATGGTTCCCGGAGTGACATGATCCATACAGGACTCTGTTCGGTCACGTTTCGCAGCCTGGACGCCGCAGCCATCGTGGCGCTCGTGCGCCGGGCGGGGCTCGACGCCATCGAGTGGGGTGGCGATGTCCACGTGCCGCACGGCGATGTCGTGACGGCCAGGGCCGTGCGCGGGATGACGCTCGATGCGGGGTTGCGCATCTCATCCTACGGGTCATACTACCGCGTGGGTCAGGCGCCGGAGGCATTCGCAGATGTCCTGGCAAGCGCGACGGAGCTTGGCGCGCCCGTAGTGCGCGTCTGGGCGGGCACCGTCGGTTCGGCGCAGGCGGACGAGGTCACGTGGGCCAGTGTAGTTGACGACACGCGCCGCATCGCCGATATGGCGCAGACTGGCGGCCTCGTGGTCGCGTATGAGTACCACCCGAATACCCTGACGGACACCAATGAGGCCGCCGTAAGGCTGTTGGCTGCTGTCGATCATCCGGGCGTGCGCAGTTACTGGCAGATGCGGGACGGCGCGTCCTTCGACGAGCACCTGGCGAGTCTGGGGAGTGTCCTGCCCTGGCTCACACATGTGCACGTCCAGGCCTCCCAGGGCGGGCAGCGCACGCCGCTCTTCGCCTTGGAACAGGCCTGGGTTCAGATCCTCGCGGCGGTCGCGTCCACGGGCCACGACCACACCGCGCTCATCGAGTTCGTCCGTGGCGACAGCCCCGAGCAGTTCCTTGCGGACGCGGCAACGCTCAAGCGAGTGAGCGCATGAGCGAGCGATCAGGCGAAGAGCTACCGTTCAACGTGTGGGGATACGGCTCAGAGTCTCTACGCCTTTGCGCCTTTCGACCCTATAGGAGGACCCCATGACCCACCCAAGACTGGCTGCTCAGCTCTACACCGTTCGTGACTTCTGCAGGACCGCGGAGGATTTCCGCACGAGTATGGCGAAGGTCGCCAAGATCGGCTATACCGCCGTGCAGGTGTCAGGGATTGGCCCAATCCCCCACGAGGAGGTGAAGGCGATCACCGACGCCCACGGGCTGTCGATCTGCATCACTCACGTCGGATTCGACTACCTCCAGAACGACCTCGATGCCGCTATCGCGCAGCACAAGCTCTGGGAGTGCCCCAACGTGGCCATCGGGAGCATGCCGGCGGTCTATCGTGAGGGCGGCGAGGCAGGCTTCGTGCAGTTCGCCCACGACGCGACCGAAGTGGGCCGGAAACTCGCCGACGCCGGGCTCACCTTCAGCTATCACAACCATAGCTTCGAGTTCGTCCGCTTCGGCAGCCGCACGGGGCTCGATGTGATCTATGACGAGAGCGACCCCGCCTATCTTCAGGCCGAGATCGATACGTACTGGGTACAGCACGGCGGCGGCGACGTAATCTCCTGGATCGACAAGATGGCGGATCGTATGCCCGTGATACACTTCAAGGATATGGTCATCCATGAGGGACAGCAGATCATGGCCGAGATCGGTGAGGGTAACCTCAACTGGGAGGGGATTCTGGAGGCCTGCGATCTCGCCGACGTCGAGTGGTATGCCATCGAGCAGGATGTCTGCCGCCGCGACCCCTTCGAGAGCCTGAGGATCAGCTATGACAACTTGCGCGCGATGGGCGTAGAGTAGGGTCGGAGGCAACAATGCCACTGCTAATCGGTGTGGGTGTCCTGCTCCTGTTCGTGCTGCTGGTGAACGGGGTCCAGGACCTGAAGGACAAACGACGCAATGCGAGCCTGCGCCGGCAAGCTGAGGCGATGGGCTTCACCTATTCCGAGGACGGTGATCCCCGGCTGCTCGCCCTGCCCGCCGGCTTTCTGTTGTTCGCGCAAGGCGTACCGAGCGGCACCAAGAACGCTATTCAGCGTCCGTGGAGTGCGCCCACAGAGGCTGGCTACGCGGCGCCTGAGCTCGCGGTGTTCGAGTATGGCTTCAACGTGCGATTTGGGCGCTACCTACAGAACTGGCGACAGACGGTGGTACGCATCTCGTCCGATACGCTGACGCTACCGGCATTCTCGGTGATGCCGCAGAGGGTCTTCGAAGCACTGGCGACACGCGCGCGCGATCCCGAGCTGCGCGAGATGGTGCTCGGGTCGCCACAGATCAAGCTACCGCAGTACCCCTCGTTTGCCGAACGAACCCATATCCACGGCTACGACAGGCTGGCCGTCCAGGCGCTGTTCGATGATGCGTTTGTCGCGCTCTTCGACAGCAACGCCACCCTTTGCCTCGAGGCCAGCGGTTCCGTTGTGGTCCTCTATGCCTTCGATAAGGTAGCCAAGGCCGATGAGCTACCGGGCCTTGTGACCCAGGCGAACGAGGTCCTGGCTATGCTTCAGGCCAAGTCCACCCCAAGCCAGTGACAGGAGACCTATCGTGCAAATGCTAGACGGCTTTGCGCTGCGCGACGTCGGCGCAGTTAGTCTTGGATGGAGCGGCACGCCGTTGCCGCAGGTCTTTGAGGAGCTCGCCACGATGGGCGGCACCGTGATCGAGATCAACGGCAACGCCCAACGGCATCACGACATCGCCCTCGATAGCAGCACGATCCCGCAGATCCTGACGTGGGCCAAGCAATCCGGCCTGATGATTAGGAGCCTGAGCGGCTACTGCGACTTCGCCATCACGCATGCACTGGATGCCAACGCCGAGGTAGCCCTGGATGCAGAGGTCGCGCGCCTTATGGCAACCTGCCGGGCGGCGTCGGAGATGGAGGTGCCCATCGTGCGCACCTTCGTGGGTGATGTGAAACCGGGCATAACCCTCGAGGGCACGCGCCGCGGTATCGTTGCCGCCTTGCGCAAGGCAAGCGCGCTCGCCGCCGTGCTGGGGGTAACCTTGGGCATTGAGAACCACGGGCGTCTCATCAACGACGGCCCCGCACTCGTGGCGCTGGTGCAGGAAGTCGGAGCCTCCAACCTTGGCTTCACGCTTGATACGGGCAACTTTGCTTGGGCCGGGCACGGTCCCGACGAGGTTCGGGCCGATCTCGAGGCCGTGCTGCCCCACGTCGTCAGCGTCCACGTCAAGGATGGCAAGTGGACGGATCAGGGCTTCGTCTTTGTGCCCGCCGGCGAGGGAGATCTGCCACTTGCGTGGCTGCTGGCGCGACTCAGGACCCAGGGCTACGACGGCCCCGTTTACAGCGAGTACGAGGGCGGCGAGAGTTTCCGCGAGGGCACCCGCCGAAGCATCGCATTCCTCAAGTCAATCGTGTCGGGCGCTGCCCAGCAGCAGGGCCGGAGGCTGTGACCACACGCCCTGTCAAGCTCGCCTTCATCGGCACCGGCAGTTGGGCCAGGAGCAAACACTTTCCGGCCCTCACCTACCTGCTTGAGCACCCTGACAAGCTGCCCGGGATTCAGCTGTCCCTGCAGGGCATCTACAGCCTAGAACCGGAAATGGCCCGAGCTGTAGCGGTGCGGGTCGGTTTCACGCGGGTCTATGACAGCCTGGACGATCTGCTTGCCGACGGTTCCGTCAACGCCATTGCAGTCGCTGTGGTGCCGGAAGCAACGGGCGCCGTGGTCCGGCGCGCGGCGGCGAACCGCGTCCCCATATTCAGCGAGAAACCACCTGGCGTGAGCGCGGCCGAAGCGCAGGAACTGGCTGAGCTGATCACCGTCCCTAACCTCGTCGCATTTAACCGGCGGTTTGCGCCGCTGAACAACCGGTTTCGGACACTGGTGAACGGGATGGAGGGTGCCTATTACGTCGAAGGTCACTTTCTGCGCCACGAGCGCCACGATCCGGCCTTCATCACCCAGACCGCCGTTCACTGGATCAACTATATGGAGTACGTGTGTGGACGGATTCAGGATGTCACCGTGGAGCGCTTCGCCAGCCCGGAGAACGAGACCCTGAACACGGTCGCGCACCTGACCTTTGCCGGGGGTCTCCGCGGTCTGCTCAAAGTCTTCCCCTGCGCCGGTTCTCAGGTTGAGCGCCTGGAGGTCCATAGCGCGAGCCAGTCGATCTACTTCACAGGCCCTTACGAGGCGGAGGCCGGACAGATCATCATCGATCGGGGCCGGATCCGGGAGCTCATTGAGTCTGACACGGAGCCCGTCGCGCCGGAGATTGTGCGCATCGGCATTGTCGAGGAGTACATCGAGTTCCTCACCAAGACCTGTGCCGGCAAGGTGGCGCGCTCCACCTTTCAGAACGCCGTGAACTCTATGCGTATCGCAGAAGCCATGGAGGAATAGGGACAGGGCCAAGGGAGAAGGCTGGACTTCATTTGCTTTTCCCTCATACCATGTCCGCGCGAGCCTATGAGCATGCAATACTATACCCCCTCTGACGACGACACCTTCGCCGGCGACGCGATGCCGTTCTACCACGACGGCGTCTTCCACCTGTTCTACCTTCACGATCGGGGCCACCACAAGAGCCTCGGCGGGCTGGGTGGACATCAGTGGGCCCACACATCGACGACTGACCTTATCCACTGGGAACACCATCCACTGGCTCTGGCGATCACTGAGCCCTGGGAGGGCTCGATCTGCACGGGGTCGCCTTTCTTTCATGCGGGCACCTTCTACGCCTTCTACGCAACGCGACGGCCCGACTGGACGCAGCACCTGGGCGTCGCCACGAGCGGTGATGGGGTGACCTTCACCAAGCACGCGCCGCTCGCATCGCCCAGCCCGCGCTACTCGCGCGTTGACTACCGCGACCCGTTTGTCTTCCGAGAGCCGGAGACAGGCCTCTTTCACATGCTCGTCACCTCGGCGCTGGCGGAGCCACCGCTCACAGGCTTCGGCGGCTGCCTGGCTCACCTCACATCAGCCGATCTGGTGCGCTGGGAGGAGCAGGAGCCGTTCTTCCTCTCGGCCTATCCTGGCGCTCCGGAGTGTCCGGACCTGTTCGAGTGGAATGGCTGGTGGTACCTGATCTTCAGCCACGGGCTCGTCGCCCACTATCGGATGGCCCGCGGGCCACTGGGGCCCTGGCAACGCCCCGCCGTTGACACGTTCGACGGCGCGATGGCTGCGGTGATGAAAACGGCGCCCTTCGGCCCGGACCGGCGGCTGGGCGTGGCCTGGGTGGGGACGCGCGAGGACGACGTGGACCGAGGCAACCGCCAGTGGGGCGGCGCCCTCGTGGTCCGCGAGTTGATCCAGCACCCCGATGGGACGCTGGGAGTTCGCTTTGTGCCCGAGATGGTGCCACCGACGGGGCCGCGGCTAGCTCCACCTGCCAAAGCCCTGACCGGCAAGGCGCTTGTCAGCGACAGCGCCATCACCCTGACCGCGCCGTTGGGGATCGAGGTCGCAATGTTCTGTGGCCTGCCACACAACGCACGGACCACGTTGCGCGTCGAGCCCGCGGGCGCTCATACGTTCGGCCTGAGACTCCGGGGCACCGGAGCCTTCGCCTCCGGCTATGACCTGCGTTTCAGTCCGCTGGAGAGCACCGTCAGTCTTGGCGACGTCAGTCTAACACTCGTACGTGGACTCGATCGTCCATTCGGGCTCGACATCATCGCCCGTGAGGACCTGCTAGACGTCTGTATCGACGCCGGGACCCCCGGCGGGCAGCGCTGCATCATCAACCGCCTGCCGCAGCTCGCCGGCGATCGGCTCTTCTTCTACGCTCAGGACGGCCCCGTGACGTTCAGCGACATTGCGGTCACTCCGCTCTCGCCTCCACCGCCTGAGGTAGACATCTAGCGAGCTCTCTTCTACGCAAGTTGCGGAAACCTTGCGAAGGCATCTGCCGCCTCGCGCGGCGCCACCACCAAGAGCCCCCTGAGACCTCTCGCCGACCCACGTGGGGCCGATGCCTCGAGCCTTGCGCCGCAGTCCGACATACACTGACCATGAATCCTCACAAGGCGACGCTGCCCCTATGCCGGAGGTCGGCTGGCGGAAACGGGAGCCCTGGTATAATACGCACATCGCATACACAAGGAGATCGACCTTGCTTCCTTGGATTGGTGAGCACCTCGAGCAGTTCTGGGGCCCCTTCCGGCTGTTCAACTCCTATCTCTTTCTCGCCAGCATTGGCGCGGCTATGGCCGCGATTGGTACCTGGGCTGCGTTGCCCAGATTCTGGGATCGGCTCCCACACGATCACGGTCGCGTGTTCGCCGTCGACGGCGAGAAGGCCAAGGGAAAACCCGTCGGCGCGGGGCTGATCTTCGTCTCGATCTTCTCCGCCGTCGCCCTGCTCGTTATGCCCTTCGACTGGCGCGTCGTGGGTATCGTCGGATGCATCGTGCTCTCCATGCTTGAGGGGTACCTTGACGACCGGAGTCCCGGATGGAGTGAGTACAAGCTTGGGGCGCTAGACCTGGGCATTTCAGTTCTCGGCGCAGTGACGCTGTGCCAACTGCACGACTACGTCATCTGGCTGCCGCTTTTCAAGACTCCCCTCACGTTGTCGCCCTGGCTCTTCATTCCCCTGACCACAGTCGTGCTCTGGCTTATGATCAACGCGACCAACTGCACCGACGGCGTGGACGGGCTTTCCGCAAGCCTCGCGATTCTGGCCTTCATCTATCTCGGTGGCATTCTCTACGGCGTCGTCGGCCATAGCGATATCTCGCGCTACCTGCTGGTGCCCCACTACCCCGACGGCGCCAACTGGGCGCTGATGGCCTTCATCATGGTGGGCTGCCTCGCGGGCTACTTGTGGCACAACAGCCTCCCAAGCGCCGTGTTGATGGGCGACGCCGGCTCCAGACCCATGGGTCTCCTCTTGGGCTTACTGGTGATGGCCTCAGGCAATCCCTTCCTGATCTTCGTCGTGACCGGCGTAGTGCTCGTGAACGGCGCCACAGGCCTTCTCAAGGTGACGCTGCTCCGCTTTCTGAAGATCAGCATCTTCAAGGGCGTGCGCTACCCGCTTCACGACCACGTCCGCCATACCCTCGGGTGGTCGAACACACAGGTTCTGGTCCGGTTCGTCCTGCTCCAGGCAATCGGCACGCCGATTTTGCTTGTCCTCCTGTTCAAGGTGCGCTAGCGCCACCTCTCACCCCAGGGGCCACCGCAGGTAGCGGTGGTCGCCTCAGGAGCTGACAGCAGCAATGCGCAAGAGGAATCAGGTCCACAATAAGGTCGTCGTCATCGGGGCCGGGCTGTCCGGCCTGACCGCAGCGGCTTACCTTGCGAAGGCTGGGTATCCCGTTACGCTCTACGAGCAGGCTGATGAGATCGGCGGCGTTACCGCGACGTTGCGTGAGAGCGGCTACGCGTGGGACCTGGGGCCACTCCTCGTCGAGGGCCTAGCCCCCGATGAGCGCGGCGGCCACATCCTCAAAGACCTGGGGATCGCAGACCAGGTCGGGCTCAAGATGGGCAACCGCGGCTATGTCTTCCCCGACTTCAGCCTCTGGCGGCCCGAGTCCTATGAGGGTCCGAATTGGCGCCGCGAGCGTCTGAAAGCGCTATTCCCCGCCGAACGGGCGTCCATCGACGCTTACTACACCTTCTACAACCGCATGCTCAACGTCGTGGCGCTCAATGTACGCGCCGACGTCGCGCGCGAGCCGCGCAAGAGCCTGGTAAAGATGCAGCTCTGGCGCGCGTACAACCGCGTCAGACAGCGTGAGGCCTGGTCGGCGCAGAAGCTTATGGATCACTACTTCGTCGACAAGCGGCTGAAGGCCATCTTCACCTCGATCCTCGCCGATTTCGTGGCCCGCCCAAGCACCTTTCCGGGGCTCGCAGTGCCGGTGCTTAACGTGGAGAACAGCTTCGACCAGCGCATCCCGCGTCGGCTCTCCAATGCGGGCAGGCGCCCCAGCTACCAGTTCGTTGCTGACGGCTGTGGCTCGCTGGTAAAGGCGCTGGGTACAGCCCTGCGCCGAAACGGTGTTCGGATCTATACCAATGCCACCGTTGAGAAGATCCTCGTGGAGGGCGACCGCGTCAGGGGGGTGGAGCTTGCCGGCGGTCACGTCGAGTTGGCGGACATCGTGATCGCCTCCGGTGGCGCCCGCGAGACCTTCCTGAAGCTGGTCGGCCGGGAGTACCTCACCGCTGACTTCGCCTACCTGGTCGACGAGCTGGAACTGATGGAATCCGTGCTGATGGTACACCTTGGCGTCGACATGGACCCACGGCCATTCCAGCCTGATCCGCTGGGCTACTACTATGGGACCTACGACATCGAGACGAGCGTCGCGGCCTGTAGACGCGGCGAGTATCACGAGGGCGCTGATGGGTTCGTGCTCTACTTCCCATCGATGCACTCGCCGGCGATGGCGCCGCGGAATCAGCATTCGATCACGATCTACACCATCGCCCCCAACGAGTTGAGTGAGGGCACGTGGCAGAGCCGCAAGCACGAGTTGGCCGGGAAACTCGTGGCCTACGCCGAGAACGTGATCCCTGATCTGCGCGATCATGTGAGGGCTCAGATCATCTTGACCCCGGAGGACTTCCGCGGGCGCACCCACCAGGACCACCACGCCTTCGGCGGTCGCGTCCCGGTGCTGGGTCAGGACGCACCGGGCTACGAGACACCCGTCAAGGGACTCTGGTTCATAGGCAGCCAGAGCAAGAGCGGCGGCGGCATCCAGAACGTTATGGTCGGCGCGCGCGACGCTGCCAGGCTTATCCGGGCCCACCCCAAGGGTCATTTCTAGTGGGCTGACGAAAGGCCACAACACGATGCGCATGACCAGACTCTTCGGCAACACGTTGCGCGAGGCCCCATCGGAGGCCCAGGTGCTGAGCCACCAGCTGTTGTTGCGGGCAGGGCTCATCCGGCAGCACGCGGCCGGGATCTTCAGTGCGCTCCCGCTCGGATTACGGGCCCTTGCCAAGATCGAGCAGATCGTGCGCGAGGAAATGGACCGAATCGGCGGGCAAGAGATCAAGATGCCCGTCGTCAATCCCGCCGAGATCTGGCAGGAGACCGGGCGCTGGTACACGGTTGGGGCCGAGATGGGCCGATTCAAGGACCGTACCGACCGGGACATGGTCCTGGCGATGACCCACGAGGAGGTCATGACCGACCTGGTACGTCAGGAGATCCAGTCCTACCGCGATCTTCCTGTTCTCGTCTACCACATCCAGACGAAGTGGCGCGACGATCCCCGTCCGCGGGCGGGCCTGATCCGTGTTCGCGAGTTCACGATGAAGGATAGCTACAGTCTCGACGCCGACGAAGCCGGGCTCGACCGCCAGTACCGAGCGCACTACCAAGCCTACTTCAACATCTTCCGCCGCTGTGGCCTGCAGCCCATCGCAGTGGGTTCCGACACCGGGATGATGGGCGGGAGCATGGCCCACGAGTTCATGGTGCTGACCCCGATCGGCGAGGATACCTTGTTGTTGTGTTCAGCGTGCGGCTACGCAGCCAACCGGCAGGTGGCTCGATTCCGCAAGCCCGCCTCCCCCATCGAGCCCCTGCGGCCTGTTGAGAAGATCGCGACCCCGGCGATCACCACTATCCAGGATCTGACCGCGTTTCTCAGCCTGACGCCCGCGCAGACTGCCAAGGCCGTCTTTATGGTTGCCACGATCAGCCAGGATGACCGCTATGTAGAGCGCTTCGTCTTCGCTGTCGTGCGTGGCGACATGACCCTCAACGAGACCAAGCTTGCCAATACCGTGAAGGCCAAGGAGCTGCGTCCCGCGACCGAAGCGGAGATCCGCGCAATCGGGGCAGAGCCAGGCTACGGATCGCCCGTCGGCGTTCACGACTGTCTTGTCGTCATCGATGATGCAGTCGCCACCTCGCCGAACCTCGTTGCGGGCGCCAACGAAGTGGGTTACCATCTGTTGAACGTCAACACGGGCCGGGACTTCCAGCCCGAGATGATCTGCGACATCGCTGCGGCGGAAGACGGCGACGCTTGCCCGAACTGCGGCACGCCGATGCGGGCCGAGCGCGGCGTCGAAGTGGGTAACATCTTCAAGCTGGGCACCCGCTACAGCGCCGCGATGGGCGCCGCATTTGCCGATGAGAATGGTGCACCTCACCCCGTTGTGATGGGTTCCTACGGTATCGGCATAGGGCGCGCGCTAGCGTGCGTCGCCGAAACACACAATGACGCGCAGGGCCTCATCTGGCCCGTCTCGGTCGCACCCTACCACGTCCATCTGACCAATCTGGGCCCAATGGGATCGGAGGCCGAGACGGTAGCGGATCAGCTATACGCCGACCTGGTCGCCGCAGACGTTGAGGTGCTCTATGACGACCGCGACAGAAGCCCTGGGATCAAGTTCAATGACGCCGACCTGATAGGGTTGCCACTACGCATAACGGTTGCCCGTCGCGGACTGGCCGAGAAGGCCGTGGAGTTCAAGCTCCGTACCAGTCCGGCGCGTGAGTTCGTCCCGTTGCCCGACGTGGTGTCCAGCGTGAAGACTCGACTCGCCGCGCTTCAGGCCGCGATCGATGCAACAGTCATGGAAGTCCAGTTCAAGAGCAGTTAGCCATCACCAAGCCCTAGGAGGCAAACATATGGACGCACTCGAGGCTATCTTCACCCGCAGAAGCATTCGCAAGTACACAGGAGATCCCGTCTCCGAAGAGGACCTTCGAACTGTCCTGGAAGCCGGGATGAACGCCCCATCGGCCAACAACCGCCAGCCGTGGCATTTCGTCATCGTCGATGGTCGCGACAAGCTAGACGCCATGATGACGGTCCACCCTTACGCCAGGATGCTCGCTGAGGCGCCGATCGGGATTCTGGTCGTGGCCGATACGAGCCGATCACCTCGCTTCTTCCAGCAGGACTGTGCCGCAGCGATCGAGAACATCCTTCTAGCCGCGCGAGCGCTCGGTCTCGGCACATGTTGGACGGGGGTCTATCCCGACGAGGGGCGCGTTGCCGGCCTGCGCGACGTCTTCGGCATACCTGATCCCTTCGTGCCGGTTGCACTGTTGGCTCTTGGCCATCCGGCTGAGGACCGAGGCCGCGTCGAGCGCTGGGCCGACGCGATCGTCCATCGCAACGCCTGGTAGCGAGACAGAGGATGCCGGGGCGGCGGCGCCGCCCCGCCTGAAGGTGGCTACCACGCGCTCCGGTGTGCCAGACCCTCCGCGCACGCCGTCGACGGCGTCGATCAACCGCGTCGTGATCGTCGACCTTCCGGGACTCGCGGTCGATAGCACCGTTCGTGGAGAGCAGGCCTACCACCTGCTCTCCCTACCGACTCTGATCCGGTATGCCCTTGAACGTGCCGCAGCGCTGAAACTTCCCTTAGCGCTGCGCTCTGCCGACCCAGAGCTCCCCGCAGTCCGCCGCGACGTTCCCCGCTGGGTCGACGCGGCCTTGAGCAGTGCAGACCCCGAGGTTCACTCGGCCGCATGGAGCATTGCCGAACGGCTGGGACGCAACCTTGGGTACGTGCTCGTTGCGCTTCACCGTGGCGACGCGGTGAACCGGGCCGCACGGCCCGACTGGACGGAAGCGGAATGGTCCCACTGGCACAGTATCCGGCACGTCTGGCTCGGTGGCGGCATAGTCAGTGGTGATCTGGGCAGGGCGATGCTGCACCACGCCCGTACCGTACTGGCAGAATCCGGATGCGCCGATATGCAACTCGACTTGACGATTCACCAGCTACACATGGCTGTCCTGGGAGCTGCGCGTTATCTGCCGCGCGCCACGGACGCGACGAAGGCGCAACGGGCGCTGATATTCGATCTGGGCCACACCTCGGTCAAGCGCGGAGTTCTCACCTACAGCGACGATGCCGTGGTACACGTGGCTTACCTCCCCGCGGTACCGGTGGCGTGGCGATGGCGTAACAGCCCCGATGCCTCGAGGGACATCGATGGGCACCAGGTCCTGGACTTCGTGGTAAGCGTGATCTGTGCCACCATGGATGACGCCGCCCGGCAGGGCTGGCAGGTGGACTCGAGGATCGCGATGAGTATCGCCGCCTACGTAGACGGCGGCCGCCTTCTGGGGAACGGAATGTATGCCCGCATGAGCACGCTTGCCGACGATGTGCGCCCACTGATCGCCGCCGGCGTGGCAACAGCGTGTCGCTGGCGGCCTGAGCTCACCGTAATCCACGACGGCACAGCCGCAGCAGCAGTCCATGCCGGCGGTGTCGGCCCAAGTGCCGTGGTTGTCGTGGGCACCGCTCTGGGTGTCGGATTCCCACCAGCCAGCGCCGAAGGGCTCCGTCGCATCGCGCCGGACGTTGTTCTGGACGACATACACGAAGCCTAGCGAGGTCCGACGCGCCATAGCGCTACGGATGTAAGCCAGGGTGGCGTCCCGGCTGAGCGACAGGGAGCCGTGCGGAGTGGCGCGCCTGCCCGGGGACGGGGCGCGCCCGCCCTATGGCCGGGGCAGATCCAGACGCATCTCGATGCGCCGGAACGACTCGAGGTAACGCATCGCGACAAGCCCGGCCAGGTGCGGATCGGACGCAGGGAAGTTCTCGGTCTTGGTGTCCTGGGTGGGGTGCGTGGTATGAAGTGCGTGCGTCAGTGCCTGCGCCACGTGTGCCGGATCACCTTCCTCCGCCTGAACCACGAGCCTGCCTATCTGAAAGACCTCACTCTGGTAGGTGAGCCAGCCACTCGCTCCGTCGGACAGCTCGACCTGGACGCACCCCAGGTTCCTGGCCCGTTGCATCGTAGGTATGTCGTCGAGCCACGACGGTATGCTTCGCCGTCGCTCCAGCAGCGCCAGCGCCCTGTCGTGGCTGCCATAGGATGCTCTGTAGGTCGGTGCAGGCTCGCGCGGCGCGCCGGGGGGACGTCGCAGTACCAGGAGCTCGCGGGTCTCGACAAAGCCCAGTTTGAGGAAGAGCTGGTGGGCGGGTTCATTATCCTTGATGACTTCGAGGATGATACTTTCGGCACCGAGATCACGTGACTGGGCGACCAGATAGCGCATCATCGCCTCGCCCGTGCCACCACGCCTCCGCACGGGCAGGACTCCCAGGCGCGTGATCCACGTACGCCCGGGCCGCGTGCCCAGCATCGCCAGTCCGAGGATATCTTCGCCGTCTCGAGCGACGACCGATCGGTCCAGGTCAACGCTATAGTCATCGATGTAGGCCTGCAAGCGTGCCGGGTTCATCGGCATCGGCACGATGTAGTCCACACGCGTCTGGTTGTAGGCTTCGGTCAGCGCCTCAACGGTGTATGCCGACGCAGGCACAAGCTCACACGGAGGCTGTCCGAGTAACGAAACCGCTGCAGACGACACGTTCTCAGGACTCCCCAGCCGTGGGCGCGAGGTAAGCGCCAACCTGCTCGGCGAAAAGGTGCGCGCTAATCGGTTTGGAGAGATACCCGTCACAGCCATAGGCCGTGGCCATCGCAGCGGCATAGTCCTCAGGCCACGCGGTGACGGCAACCACAGGCGTTTGGGAAAGCAACGTCGAGCCTTTCAACAGGCCCACAACAGTCTGACCGTCGAGATCCGGAAGGCCCATGTCGAGCAGAATCAGGTCCGGAACGGCAGCCATTGCAGTGCGGAGGCCACTCTCGCCGTCCGCCGCTTCCAACACCGTGTATCCAGCATGCTCCAGTAACCGTCGCATGAGGCGGGACTGGTGCGCATTGTCTTCCATAATCAGGATCGTCTTCATGCCTGAACCTGCCTTTCAAAGAACGCATCCACCTTGGCCAGCAGCTGCTGCATCTGGAGCGGTTTGGACAGGTAGTCATCACACCCGTGGCGCAGGAAGCGCTCGCGGTCGCCATGCATCGCGGAGGCCGTGACTGCGATGATCCAGATATCGCCCAACGCCGCATCTTCCTTCACCCGCGCCGCGACCGCCAGGCCGTCAAGCGCACCGGGAAGCGCAATATCGAGCAACAGAAGTGGTGGATGGTACGCCCGCACCATCTCCCAACCGACCACACCGTCCTCGGCCAACAGAACCTCATAGCCGCGGGAGGTCAGCGCCTTCTCGACGAGGCGCCGGTTGTGGTACTGATCCTCAATGTAGAGCACTGTCCGCTTCAAACTACCTCCTGGCACGATGTGTGGTCGCATCAGGACCTATTGGCTCGTATCTGGTGCAGGCTGATTCAGCGGTAGGCTCACGGTGAATACACTCCCACAGCCCAGCTCGCTCGTCGCTGTCAACGTACCGCCGTGCATCTCTACGAGGTGGCGTGAGATGGCGAGGCCCAGTCCCGTCCCCTCAGCGCGCCGCGTGGTCGAGCCGTCAATCTGACGGAAACGCTCAAAAAGCCGAGCTAGATCCTCGGCAGATATTCCGATGCCGGTGTCCACGACATCGATCAGGACGCACTGGCCCGCCGGATCGTGCCTCGCGTGCAGGCGAATCTCCCCCGTGTCGGTAAACTTGATCGCGTTGGACAACAGGTTGTTCAGGACCTGTGCGAGCCGCATAGGATCGGCAACCACGGGTGGTAGTGCGTCCTCAACATCCACCACCACTTCCACGGGCTTAGGCTGCCTGTGGAGCAGGCCCATACAGCTGACCCGGGCCTCTTCGAGCAGGGGAGCAATGGCGACTGGCATCATCGTCAGGTTCATGCGTCCAGCCTCGATCTTCGTCAGATCGAGGATATCGTTGATCAGTTGCAGAAGCTGCTGACCGTTCTCGAAAATCGCGTTGACGTCCTCCAACATCGAAGGCGAGAGCGCGCCATCGATGCCCATCTGGAGCAATTCTGCATACCCCAGAATCGAGTTGAGTGGTGTACGCAGTTCGTGACTCATGTTGGCGAGGAACTCACTCTTCAGCCGATCGACCTCCCGTAGCCGCTCGGCGACCTGCTGGAGCTCCTCAAAGTATTGGGCGTTGCGAAACCCGACAGCGATCTGGCCCGCCAACGCGCTGAAGACATCGACCTCAGACCGATCGAAACGCCCCGGCGCGGCATCCTGCACGTCGAACACACCGATGACCGCGTCACCGGTGATCATGGGAATCGCGACCTCTGAGCGTGTCTTGGGCAGCAGCGGATTGAACATGTGCGCGGTCGACTGAGTGACATCATCGACCCACACGATCGCGCCACTGCGTGCTGCCTGCGCCACCAGGCTAGGCTCCTGGTCCAGCCCGATCGTGTGTCCGGCCTCGCGCATCAGGCGTCCGGCCTCGCCCGAACCGACGCGCATTACCAGACGCCGGGTCTCAGGGTCGAGCGTATAGACGTGTACATGGTAGAGTCCGAAGCGCTCCTGAACCAGCGGTACCACGGCCTCCAACAGCCGGGTCGGGTCAAGGATTGTCGTGACCTGAGCCGAGACGTCCGCAGCCGTGCGCAGCTGGATCGCAAACCGGCGCAGATCGGTCTCAGCACGCTTGCGCTCGGTGATGTCGCGCACGATCGTCGCCACGCCCAGGGGTTCACCTCTCTCGCCACTCACCGCAAAGAAGGTGAGGGAAGCATCGAATGAGCTCCCATCGCGACGCATCTGTGTTACCTCGCCGCGCCACCCTCCAGCGCCGGCTGCCGGGAGTACCTCTTCTAACAGGACCAAGACCTGATCCTCAGGCCAGCAGTTGGCGATGCTCCGACCCAGCAAGTCGTAGGGCGCATGGACGTAGCCAAATAGGTCCAGGCACGCTGCGTTCGCATAGGAAATGCGCCCGGCGAAGTCAGCCAACATGATGGCGTCGACGGCATTCTCGGCCAGCGCCTGGAACCGAAGTGTCTCACGGCGAGCGCGCCGCCGGTCTGTGATGTCACGCGTGATGGACACCACACCCTGAGGCTCGCCACTTGCGTCCCATAGCAGCGTTGCGCTCTGCTCCGCGTCGAACGTTGTGCCATCGCGGCGCACCATCGTATATTCCTGGCTCTGCCCACAGCCCGATGCCAGGGCCGTGCTAGTGGCCTCGGCCATTCGTGACCAACCGGATTTTGTCACGAGGTCCATTGCACTTCGGCCCAACAACTCGTCACGCGTCTCATAACCGAACAGCCGCAACGCAGCCTCGTTCAGGTCACTGATCCGGCCCATCATGTCAGTGACCAGGATGCCCTCAGTCATCGCGTCAAAGATCGCGCGGACCGTTTGCACCGATCTGCGCAGCTCGCGCTGCATGTCCACCTGCTGCTCGAAAAGCCGCGCGCTGGTAAGGGCGTTGGCGAGTTGCCCGGCCAAGCTTCGGAACACATCGAGATCCGACAGCGTGAAGTGATCCCGCTCATCCGACTGTACGTCGAACACGCCCAGCACCTGCTCACCGAAGACGATGGGAACAGCCAACTCAGCCTGCGTCTGCGGCAGGAGCAGGTTGGGCAGAAAGTCCGGCGACTTCGTGACATCATTGACCAGCACTGGCTCTCGCGTGGTCGCCGCTCGCGCCACAAGGCTGTGTGGGTGGCCCAGTGGAATGGCGTGCACCTGCTGGACCATGATCTTTCCGATCCGCCCATAACCTGCGCGCAATACCAGGGTGTCGGCCTCCAGCCGGTAGAAGTGCGCGTGATACAGCCCAAACCGCTCCTTGAGCAGCGGAATCACGGCCGCAAGGAGGGCATCGGTGTCCAGAATAGTGCCGATCTGTTCAGCGATCTCCGCTGCTGTACGCAACTGCACCGTGAACCGCTCCGCTGTCTTCTGCGCGGCAAGCCGCTCGGACACATCCTGAACATAGACGCAGTTGAACTCCTCACCTGCATAGCGCAAGTAGTTCGCAGTGACCTCAACCGGGATTAGCGCCTTGTCTTTGGTCTGGTAGTCGGTCACAATTGTGAACCGGCGCTCCTGCTTCACTTTGGCCCAGTGCGCTTGCCATGCGCGCGCGATCATCTTGGGGTCAAGCGCCGCGATCGACGGCAGAGCCAGCATCTCCGCCCGCGTATACCCCAGCAGTGCACAAGCAGTGGCATTCACCGAAGAGAGCGTCCCGTCGGGTCGGATCCACAGAATCGCGGTCGGGGCTTGGTCCACCGAGAACTGCGTCAGGCTCAGGCGATCACGAAGCTGAGCCTGCTGCAGGGCCAGGGCGCCCTGCTCTGCCAGCGCGCGGTATCTCCGGCGCACCTGGTCGACTAGGACAAAAGGAACCCGCGCAGCGACGATGAGCACACCCAGCCACTGGTCCCGAATCCGCAGCGGCAGCGCAAGAAGCTGATCCACTCCCGCAGCCCCCAAGCGGGTCCGAAGCACCTCGGGCAGCCGTCTGTCGTCGGGTCCGCGCTCGGTAAGGAACTCGCCGCTCCTTCCGAGAAGCTTGGTGAGATCCTCATCTTCCAGCACGCTCAAGAGCACCGGGTCGGCGCTTTGCCGCCTCGAGGCGCCTTCGGTGGGAACGTGCCGGGCGGCTCGGAATCGAGTCCCGTCCGGGGAATCAAGTACGAGCCCGAGCAGCGCAGACACACCCTCGGGCGCGAGCGCGTGTGCCATCAGCGCGTCGACGACGGCTCGCTCAGTCTGAGCTCCACTGAAGGCCTGGGCAACTTCCAGCCGATCCTGCGTCTCCTCAAGCTTCTGCGACAGGTGCTGCACGTGCCGAGCGTTTCGCAGCGCTGTGGCGATTTGCCCGCCAAGCCAAACCAGCACATCCTGGTAAGCCGGCAGAGCCAACTCGGTACCAGCATGCTGCACGTCCAGGACCCCCAGCACATCGTGGCCCGCGATCATCGGCAGCGCCAGCCCAGACCACGCCTCGGAAGGCAGTGCGTTCGGCGAAGGAGCCATCGCCTCAGTCGCGGCACTTGACGCCACAGGCGCTCGAGTGCGAACCGCCTGAGCGACCGGGCTATCTTCACTATCCGTGTGAACCCGATGGCCGCGGGATGGCCCCTCTGGCCCTGCCAGACCGCACCCGGATACCAGGCGCAGTATTCGGCTCTCAGGGTCAGCAGTGTAGACATAGACGGACTGGAAACCAAACGCCCCCTTCAGCAGTGGGACGACAGCGCTCAATAGTGCATCAGGGTCCAGGATCGCGGCGGCCTGCTCGGAAATCTCTGACGCCACCCGCAATATACGTGAAAGGGACGTGTCCCCGGCAGGCGCATCCGCGTCGGAAGGAAGCTCGCCGTCCGAGGTATCCACGGGACTCAGATCCATTGTCCACCGCTCCTTTGCGGTCGTTGTGGGACGGCTCATTTGCATCCGTGACACGCCGTCGATGCCGATTCTAGGATGATTCCCAAATCGTGCAAACCCTATGGCGTCTGGAACACAAAGATGTACTCGTGCTTGAAAACATAGAAGCCCCCGGCAAGCGCCCGATACCGCCATAGCGCCTGCTGCTCGCGCTTCGCTCTAGTTCGGTCAAGGTTCTTGACCACAATGCTCTTCAGCGTACACCCCTGGGCCATCACTGCCTGCATCGCACGAAAACCGAGCGGAATCCATTCTCCATCCTGGTACTTGTCACCAATTATCACCGCAAGATAGCGCCGCGGTGCCAGTGCTGCTCGCGCACGCGCCACAACCGCGGCGAATTGGTCGACGAAGGCGTCGACGCTTGCGGCATTCGATAGGTCCGCGTCGTGGCGCGAGAACTGGATGATGTCGTGGTACGGTGGGTGGAGAATCAGAAGCTGCACATACTCAATCTCGTAAGCCCTGAGCAACGACGTGTAGTCAATCGCGGCGCTATCGCCCACCACGATATCCGTGGTTATTGCATGAGGATTGGGCTCGCTCGCCAACGACTTAGCCGCACGAGCAGCCACCTCGGGGTTGAGTTCGACGCCGATCCCGTGACGCCCCAACCGCCGACACTCGATCAGTGTGGTCCCGCTTCCCGCGAAGGGGTCGAGCACCCAATCGCGGGCCTTCGTGTAGCGCAGCATCATCTGGTGCGGGATCTGCGGGACGAAATTGCCCCAATACCAGCCACGGTGGGCACCTGACGTGTCGCGGCGATCCATCACCCACAGGCTGTCGGTGAGGATCTCGTCGTACTCTTTCCAGCGGTTCAGGTTGACATCATTGACCTCGCAGGTGCGGGCCTCGCCGGTGCTCTTTTCCAGCCGCCGTAGGTAGTATGCCGCACGTCCCAGCGTACGAGCTTCCAGAACCTGATCGAGCTCGCGTATGAAAACGTCACGCTGCAGCAGAACAGTGTCCGGGTCTTGGGGCGCAAACTCGGGGCGCAGCATCGCGGCAGCGCCTACAGTGGCAAGGCGATAGGCTGCGACAAGCTCACGCACCTGTGCGAGTTCTGTTGCCGCCAAACACGCCTCAAGCAGGGCCTGAAGCGCGTGCCGGTCAACCTTCGTGTAGCTGATCTCAGGGTCCGAGGTGTTCTGTGCCATGGCGCTAGCGAGCCTATCCCGCGTTTATAACCGGTATCCGACCCATGTCAAGACGAGCCGGATCCGTAACGAGGCTCGCGCTGAATTCCAGGGCGCTTCAGCACGTCCGCGGCACCAGGCCGTCAGCCAACTGCTGGACATAGCGCCATTGAGGACTAGACTGTGGCTCTCGTAACAAGCAAAGGAGCAGCGCTATGTCCCAACGCAGGATTTCCCCCTATGGTGAATGGGTATCGCCGATAACCTCAGACCTGATCGTCTCAAGCACGATCAGCCTTGGCTCCGCCCTGCTGGATGGTGCCGACACCTACTGGCTGGAGGGCCGCCCAGCTGAAGGTGGCCGCCAGGTTGTCGTCAAGCGCACCGGCGACGGCCTCGTCGCCGAGGTGACGCCGCCGCCCTTCAATGCACGGACGCGGGTCCACGAGTACGGCGGGGGCGCCGTTCTGATCCATCAGAGTGCCACTTACTTCTCAAACTACGCGGATCAGCGGCTCTATCGAGCGCTTCCCGGAGAGACCCCGGAGCCGCTCACACCGTCCGCGCCGATGCGCTTCGCCGATGGAACGATGGACGCAGGGCGCGGCCGCATCATCTGCATTGGCGAGGACCACAGCGATGCAACGCTGAGGTCCAATGGCGGCTATCCTGCCAATGCAGTGATCGCGGTGTCACTTTCCGACGGATCTCACGAGGTGTTGGTCACGGGCAACGACTTCTACGCCGCTCCCAGGCTGAGCCCCGACGGCAGCTGCCTGGCCTGGCTCACCTGGAACCACCCCAACATGCCCTGGGATGGAACCGAGCTCTGGGTCGCTCGCATTGATGGAGACGGGAGGTGTGTAGACGCGCAGCTCGTAGCCGGGGGCGTTGACGAGTCAATCTTCTGCCCCACCTGGTCGCCGGATGGCATCCTGACCTTCGTGTCAGATCGTACTGATTGGTGGAATATCTACCGATGGGAGCGAGACACCGTGCGATGCGTCCTGCAGATGGAAGCGGAGTTCGGTTTGCCCCAGTGGGTCTTCGGTCTAGCGACCTACGCTTACGTTGACCTCACTACGATCGTGTGCATCTACACCAACCAGGGCATCGACCACCTCGCGCTGATAGACGTCGGCACGGGCACGCCAACAGAGATCGTTACACCCTACACCAGTCTCAGCGGGGTCGCGACCGATGGGCAGCGCGTCGTGTTCCGGGGTGGTGCTCCGACACTCCCAGGTGCCATCGTCGCCATCAATCTAGCGACCCGTGCCCATACTGTTCTCAGAAGTACAACCGCGCTTGAGATCGACGCAACCTACCTCTCGGCGCCGGAGTCATTGGCCTTCCCCTCAGAGGAGGACCGCACCGCGTATGGTCTCTTCTATCCACCGGTGAATCCCGACTTCGCCGCACCCGAGGGCGACAGGCCACCGCTCATCGTCTTCTCCCACGGCGGCCCCACGGGTGCTACCTCTAGTGCGCTAAGCCTGGGCATCCAGTTCTGGACAAGCCGAGGCTTCGCAGTACTTGACGTCAACTACGGCGGCAGTACTGGGTACGGTCGTGCCTACCGCAACCTGCTTCGGGATCGGTGGGGCATCGTTGACGTCGACGACTGCATTAACGGGGCGCGACACTTGGTAGCGCACGATCGCGTCGATGGGAGCCGGCTCGCAATCCGGGGTGGCAGCGCCGGTGGCTACACAACCTTGAGCGCGTTGGCTTTCCGCAACGTCTTCCACGTCGGCGCCAGCCATTATGGCGTCGGCGACCTCGCCGGGTTGGCGCGCGACACGCACAAGTTTGAGTCGCGCTACCTCGATCGCCTTGTCGGTCCCTATCCCGAGCGGCTCGACCTTTACACCGCTCGCTCGCCGATACACCACATCGATGGCATCAACTGCCCCGTGATCTTCTTCCAGGGGCTAGAGGACAAGGTGGTTCCGCCCGCCCAGGCTGAGGAGATGGTAGCGGCACTAGATCGTAAGGGCATCCCCGTAGCCTATCTGGCCTTTGAGGGCGAGCAACACGGCTTCCGTCGCGCCGACAACATCAAACGCGCCCTCGATGCGGAACTGTGGTTCTATGGGCGAATCTTCGGCTTTGAGCCCGCCGACGCCATCGAACCCGTGCCGATCCGCAATCTCGGTTGACGCTGAGGAATTGAACCGTAGAATAGGAGCAGGTGCCCCCGGGCTCCGAGGACGCCGGACGGCCCAGACAGAAGGAGCGAGCATTGAGTCAAGACACCCCCATCAGCACCCAGCCCAACTCCGCGCTTCACGACGTCCTTATGTTCAGCGGATCAGCCCACCCCGACCTGGCGCGGGCGATCGCCACTTACCTTGGGCTTGAACTCTCGCCAACCACAATCAGCAAGTTCTCCAACGATGACTTCTACGTTCAGCTCGGAAGAAGCGTCCGGGGCAAACAGGTCTTTATTGTGCAACCCTTGTCGCCGCCCTGCAGCGACAACCTGCTAGAGCTCCTGCTCATGCTGGACATCGCCCGTAGCGGGGCAGCCAAGGATGTCTGCGCCATAATACCCTACTATTCCTATGCACGATCCGACAAGAAGGATGCGCCTCGCATATCAATCGCCGCCCGCCTCGTGGCCGACATGCTCGTGACCGCGGGCGCCACGCAGGTGATTACAATGACGTTGCACTCGCCCCAGGTACACGGCTTCTTCACCGTGCCGACAGATCACCTGACTGCACACTCGGCCTTCCTTGAGCACCTGCGCAAAAAAGACCTGAGCAACTCGGTGCTCGTCGCGCCGGACGTGGGCCATGCCAAGCGCACCGGCAAGCTCGCCAAGGCGCTCAACGTGCCTATGGCTGCGGGCGAGAAGATACGCCTCAGTGACAACACGGTCGCTATCACCGGGATCATGGGGGACGTTCGCAACAAGGACGTGATCGTGGTCGACGACGAGATCGCTACCGCGGGTACGATCGCCGAGGTCGTCGCCAAGATGCAGCGCGAACACAACATCGGGCGAGTGACTGTGGTGGGCACACATGGGCTGTTCACCGGTCCCGCCGTCGAGCGGCTCAACGCCATCGATGCTATCGATGAGATCATCATTACGGACACGGTCCCGCTCCCCGCTGACCGTTGGCCCGAACGGTTAAAGGTGCTGTCTGTCGCCCGCATTTTCGGCGAGGTGATCCGCTGCAATGTGCAGGGGGAGTCGGTCGGCTCGCTCTTCGAGTTCTGGCCCACCTCCTGAGAACGGTCTCACGACAGGGCTAAGAATGGAGACGTCGTATGGTTGAGCCGACGGATTCCGACGGCGACGTGCAGGTCTCCCCATCGGTTGCTACGGATCACGCGAGTGGCTGGCACGCCTTCGCCACGCTGGGTGAGTTCCTGCGTGACGATGATTGGCACCCACAGCGGATGGACGATCAACCCATCTACCGCGTCTACTACTCGGGAGAGCACGGCGACGTCCGTTGCTACGCACAGATCCGCGTGGACCTGGAGCAGTTTCTGTTCTATGTGATTGCTCCGATCAAAGCGCCGGCACAGGTGTTGTCCGCCGTTGTCGAGTACATCACCCGCGCGAACTACGGGCTGCGCATCGGTTGCTTCGAGCTCGACCACGTTGACGGCGAGGTCCGCTTCAGGAGCAGCCTCGACTTCGAAGGCGAGACCCTCACGCCGGGCTTGATGAGGAACGCCATCTATCCGGCAGTCCATACGATGGACTTCTACCTGCCGGGGTTGCTCTCCGTTATGTATGGCAACAAGACCCCAGAGCAAGCTATCTCGGAGATCGAGGGTCCAGGCACTAGCGAAGGAGACGGATCGTGACCCAGTTCAGCATCGCCACGTTCAACGCCAACTCAATACGCGCTCGTCTCGACCAGATCCTTGATTGGCTGGCCCGCGAACAGGTCGACGTTCTCTGTGTGCAAGAGACCAAAGTGCAGGATCCGGACTTCCCCCGTGACCCCATCGAGGCCGCGGGCTACAACGTCGTCTACGCGGGACAGAAGGCGCATGCCGGCGTCGCCACAATCAGCAAGACTGTTCCGACGCTGACGCAGGCCGGATTTGATGACGGGGTCGACGCGCCGCGCTTGCTGTACACGCGGATCGCGGGTCTGAACATCGTGAACACCTATGTCCCCCAGGGTCGCGAGTTGGACCACAGCGAGTTCCAACACAAACTGACGTGGTTCAGGCAGTTCAGGGAATGGCTAGAAGCTCGCTTTACGCCTGCGGACCCGGTGGTCTGGCTCGGCGACCTAAATGTGGCGCCCGCCGACATCGACCTCTATGACCCGGTGGGGCTACGTAACCATGTGGACTTCCACCCGGATGCGCAAGCGGCGCTGGAACACGTGCGCGCTTGGGGCCTTGTCGACGTCTTCCGCCAGCATCATCCTGACGAACCCAACCAGTACACCTACTTCGACTACCGTGCGCGGAACCCGATCGAGCGGAACATCGGCTGGCGCATCGACCACGTCTGGGCGACCCCACCGCTTGCGGCGGTATCGACGCGGGCATGGATTGACCTCGACGCTCGCCGCGTTGACCGTCCGTCCGATCATACCTTCCTGGTGACGACGTTCGATCTTAATGACGCGCGATCTCTGCCGCGCCTGTCCTCGTGAGCCCGCAGTGCTGAGCTATGGGGTTCCCAGCAGTGGGGCGACCCACGCCAGACCCAGATGTCCGGCCCACGCAAAGACGCATGCCTTCATCGTCTTGCCTGTCCACGTAGCCAGCATAAACCGCCACAAGGGGTAGCCCACGAACCCACCGGCCATCGCAGCCAGGTCGAAGAACGGCACCGTGAAGACAGAGAGCAGGAAAATGGTTAGGTCGCCGTTGCGTTCCATGTAGTGTTTCAGCCTGACATAGAGCTTCTTCCGGTTCACAAAATCTTCAACGGCGTAGCCGGCAACGTAGCCCGTGATCTCACCAAGGGCGTCGCCCGCTCCGGCCGCAAGGCCCACAAGCCATGGGTTGAGCACGGCGCCCATAGCGAAGGTGAAGGCCAGATGTGGAATGGGGAGGAGTACGGTCGAACTGCCGATCAGCGCGAGCAGAAAGACGCCGGCGTAGCCTAGCGTCCGGAACCAGGCAAGATTCAGCCTGTCTCGCCATAGAATGGCGACGACCAGGAACGCTGCCAAAGCAGCCAGAATCCCCAGACTGAGCGCCTTCTTCCTGCGATCGCCAGTCGTGGTCTTGGCTTCAGGCTCTTCAGCGCTCAGCATTGGGGCAGTGCAACCCGCTCAGTGCCGACGCAGGCGAGTTTCGTCAGCACGAAGGCCACGCAAGAGCATGGAGCGAGGCGTGCAGATAGCGGCGTGCTGTTCGTTGAGGGTTCACCGGGTTCATGTTAGCATCCTGGCACGCACTCTGCGCGTAGACGGAGAGCCTGCGAGATCGGCCTGATGACCTATGGTATCATAGATGCGTGCATTGACCAGACCGTGACGCGGCGAAGTGGCTCGTCGGCCTACCCCTCACGCACCGATCTGCACGGTCGCCACGAGAACGACCGCGGGCCTGGAGTGTGATCGGCTAGAGCATCGCGATGAAGGAGCTCTCTCGTGAGATTCGCGCCGCACACTCTTGCGCTTCTGCAAGCACTCTTTGTCACCTTCTTGTGGTCGACCTCATGGGTATTGATCAAGCGCACCCTAACCGTGCTCCCACCGCTGCTCTTCGCTGGGCTCCGCTACACGCTTGCAGCAGTCGTTCTGCTGCCCGCGGTGCTGCGGCGTAGAACCGAAGTGCATGCGCTGACGCGAGCGGGCTGGGGCCGGCTCGTAGCGCTGGGGCTGCTGTTCTACGCGCTCACCCAGGGCGGCCAGTTCGTCACGTTGCGTCATCTAGAGGCTGTCACCTTCAGCCTTATGTTCAGCTTCTCCCCCGTCCTTGTTGCCCTTGCGGGCATCGTCACGCTGCACGAACTGCCTTCAGGTATGCAGTGGCTCGGAATGGCCGTCTTCATCGGTGGAGCGCTGGCCTACTTCGCTGGCAGTACCATCCTTGCTGGGCGTGCCCTGGGGATGACGATGGCCGCGCTCACCGTGTGCGCAAACGCCGGGTCCGCCCTCCTGGGGCGTTGGGTCAACCGCGGCCAGAGGCTATCGCCGGTCGTCGTCACCGGGATCAGCATGAGCGTTGGCGCCTTGGTGATGCTGACACTCGGGATCGCCATCGAGGGCTGGCCCGCTATCAGCTTGAGCACTTGGGGCGTCATTGCTTGGCTGGCGGTCGTCAACTCGGCGTTTGCATTCACCCTCTGGAACCGGTCGCTTGGT
>JALOOJ010000334.1 GCA_025454475.1 Anaerolineae bacterium | reverse complement strand
GATGGCGGCGTGTACTACCTGGACACGGCCTGGGATTACCACGAGGGCAGCGCCGAGGCTCTGGTGGGCAAGGCCCTCAAAGACGGCTACCGCGATAGGGTCAAGCTAGTGACCAAGCTGCCCGTCTGGTTGGTGCGCGGGCCGCAGGACTTCGATCGCTTGCTGAATGCGCAGCTTGCTAGGTTGGGAGTGGAGCACGTCGACCTCTACCTGTTGCACGCGCTGAACGCTGCCACGTGGCGGACCACCACCAGCTTCGGCGTGCTCGACTGGCTGAGACGCGCCCAGGCCGATGGGCGTATCGGCTGGCTGGGTTTCTCGTTCCACGACGAGTATCCGATCTTCCAGCAGATTGTCGACGCCTGGGACGAGTGGACGGTGTGCCAGATCCAATACAACATCCTCGACGAGCGCCGGCAAGCCGGCATCCGGGGGCTGCGCTACGCTGCCGCCAGGGGATTGGCCGTCTCCATCATGGAGCCACTGCGCGGCGGCAGCCTGGTGAATCCGCCGCAAAGCATACGTCGGCTATGGGACAGCGCCCCGGTCAAGCGCACCCCGGCGGAATGGGCGCTCCAGTGGCTGTGGAATCAGCCCGAGGTCAGCGTGGTGCTCAGTGGGATGAACACCCTGGCTCAGGTGGACGAGAATCTGGCCAGCGCCGATCGCTCGGGTGCGGGGATTCTCACTGTCGCCGAGCTGGAGTTGGCCGCGCGGGTGGCCCGGGAGCATCCCCAGCCGCCGATCCCCTGCACCCGCTGCCACTACTGCATGCCCTGTCCCAATGGCGTCAACATCCCGGTCAACCTGGCGCTCTACAATCGCTTGGCGCTCAGTGGCGCCCTGGCCGATTGTCGCAGTGAGTATGCCCAGATGCCGTCGGCTCAGCGCGCCGCCGAGTGTATCCTGTGCCAGGTGTGCGAGTCCGTCTGCCCGCAGAAGATCCGCGTCAGCGAATGGATGGAGCGCATCGAGGCGGAGCTGGGGTAGGGCGCTCGCCCCTGGCTGCGAAGCTACCCCGTCTGCTGTTCCGCGAACCGCCACCCAGCGCAGTCGCGGCGCAGCAGCGCGAGGTGGCTCTTCCATACCTGGATGCCGGTGACTTCGAGCGGCGTTAGCTCGACAGGTCTTCCCGAGCCCGGTGCATACTCGCAATAGCCCCACCGGAACCCCAGGAGTGGGGTGATCTCCTCCTCCCGCGAGCGCAGCGGCAACGTCGTCAGGAAGCTATCCGCCGTCCAGCGCAGGGCGGCGCACCCACCTAGATTCATACACGGCGCGTCGAACAGCGCCGGCAGCGGTCCTTGAACGGCGAAGGGAACCCCAGTCTCGCCCAACGTAGGTGGAAGGTCCAACGAGCTGGTGCGCTCGGCTTGCTCCCAGCCCGCGGCGACGTCCGCCAGACACTCCCGCGTCACCACCTGGATCCACCCGCAGAACATGCGGTAGCCTGTCCCGGCGAAGGCCTCGATGCGCGCGTGCATCACTGGATAGCCGCGACATAGCTCGTTGGGAAAGCTCAGGCCCGGGATCGCGTCAAAGCCTGTGTTGCTCGCATCCGGGCCTGCGCCGTAGTACACTGCTACCCGCCCCTTCCGCCCGTTCAGCGTGAAGGGGATGTCTGTCTGCGCCTCGCGAAAGAACGCTTTCATAGCCTCATCTCCCGTGTCCGTCGTCTGACTGGCTGCTGCACGGCAAGCCGTTGTCACGTTGGACATACAAGACCCCCAGTAACCTATCCCCTATGCTGTGTCGGGCAGAGCGTAGCGAACAAGAGCAGCCCTTCGGAGCACAGATCAGATACAGCAGCGGCAAATGCGACAGCCCTGGCCCCTAGTATCGTGCAATCCGCGGAATCCGCTATAATTGCAGATGTACGACCTCGCCATACTGGCGTTGTGTGGGGCCATAGCATCGGAACCATCTGTTCTTCTCGGGAGGTTTCAATGGCTAGAGCTGCATCTCGACGGCGATGGCTACTCGTTCTCAGCGTCGCGGGCCTGGTCCCGTTGTACGTCTTTATGGTTGTCCTTGGCGGCGCGCCCACGCAGGCAGCCTCAAAGGCTCCTATGCCCAGTCTGCCCACGACGTCCACGTGGACAGGAGACCCTATCGGCGAGACCGAAGCCTACACGGTCTACCTGCCTTGCGCCCTCAGAACCTACGGCGTCACCTGTTTGACCGATGACTTCAGCGACCCGACCACGGGTTGGCCCAACGGCGCTGCCATCTTCGGTCGTGCGGCCTACGTCGAGGGCGTCTACCGTATGATCGATGCTCCTCCCCTTACGATGCTCTTCATAGGCGTATCGCCCGATTGGGAAGTGCCCAACGATGCCGCGATCCGCGTGCGTGGCCGCATCGACGTCGGCGAGGATCCCTCCATAGGGTACTATCCTTCGTTTGGCCTTGTTTTCGGCCTGAAGACGTATGACGCGGGTGGAGTTCCCGTGTGGATCGAGTGGTACAGCTTCAGCATCGCACCGCATGCTCAGTACTACTCCCTCAAGAAATGGTCGTCTGGTGGGTCGTATACGGTGCTGGCCTCTGGCAACTCCAACGCCATCCTCACCGATCCGCTTGCCTGGCAGGCTCTCGAAGTGCGACGCAGCGGAGACACGATGACCCTGGTGGTGAACGACGCTGTCATTCGCGGTGTCACCGATGCTTCGAACCCCTATTCCGGAAGGCGCTCGGTGGGCATCGGCGCCGGCGATGTGTTCACAGTCACCTTCGACGACTTCACGGTCTGCGCCTCGGACGTCATCTCGGTGTCGTCGTCGGCAGCCTGGTGAGCCGCGTGGGCGCGCCTCGGCCTACGGACCCAGGCCAGGCATAACCAGCAGCCTCCCTCGCATACTCGCCGGACCATACCTGGGGAGCCAGTTTGCCCTGGTCTACATCCCCACGCCGCGCGCGTACAGCAGATAGATCCCCCCGATGTACACCAGGATCAAGAGCAGCGCATCGATCTCGATGAAGAGCAGACGCCGCTCTAGCCGCGCCAGATTGCCGATCAGGCC
>JALOOJ010000143.1 GCA_025454475.1 Anaerolineae bacterium | reverse complement strand
TTCGCCAATATGCCGGCTGTCGTCGCGCTGATGTTCCTGGCGGGAACCGCCACGCGCAACTTCGGCTGGCCCGCAGGTGGCTCACTGGCGTTCGCGCGCTCGATCGCGGACCGTTTTGCCGCGCTGGGTGGGAGTATCAGCTACAGGGCCAAGGTGGACAGGATCCTCGTTGAGGACGATCGAGCGGTCGGCGTACGCCTGAGCGATGGGACCGAACACCGGGCAGATGGCGTGGTCTCCAACGCCGACGGTCGCGCGACGCTCTTTGATATGCTGGAGGGCCGCTACACCACCGAGCTGATCCGCACCTTCTACGACAACCCACCCAAGCATCAGGAGATGGCCCTACACGTCTCGCTGGGGATCGGGCGCGAGTTCAGGGACGAGCCCCATATGCTCGTGCTCTGGCTGCCGGAGCCGGTTGAGATCGCGGGGCAGCTCCGGGACAGGCTCGACATCGAGCTCTTCAACTTCGCGCCCGAGATGGCGCCACAGGGCAAGACATCCGCGCAGGTTGTGCTGACGACGTCCTATGGTTACTGGGGAGCGCTGTCACCTGCGGACTACGCCGCCGAGAAGGCGCACGTTGCGGAGACGATCATCGGCTGCCTGGAACGGCGGTTCCCCGGGGTCCGGGCCCAGGTTGAGGCGATCGACGTCGCGACGCCGCTGACGACCGAGCGCTTCACCGGAAGCTATATGGGCTATCAGGCGTGGCCTGTGCCGGGTCAGAAGCTTCTGGATGCGCTGTCGGGCAAGGGCCTGAGCGCTACACTGCCGGGGCTGGCCAACTTCCGTATGGTGGGCCAGTGGGCGGGCGGCATTGGGCTGCCGAACGTCGCGGCAATGGGCCGCCGCGCGATTGCCGCGATCTGCAAGCAGGACGCGCGACGGTTTGTGACGACAGCGGCCTAGTGCTCAGATGAGTCGGTTCGTAGTAACCGCTTCAGCGGTTCTGCTGCCGCCCAGTCTGCTGAGCGCGCCGACTGAGGCACCGGAACGACCGAGGTCGCACCTACGAACCCAAGACATCAGCTCAACTATGCACTTGGTGCGTCTCACCAAGTCCAGCAGCATCCTGAGGAAAGGAAAATAGCCGTGAATACCTCATTGACACGATCTCCCCGCCGCTACGATTTGGATTGGCTGCGCGTATGCGCGATTCTGACAGTGTTTGTGTTTCACTGCAGCCGCTTCTTCGACACGGATGACTGGCACGTCAAGAACCCAACGACGTACTTCGGCGTCCAGGTGTGGATCACAATTCTCGCCAACTGGCTGATGCCGGTGATCTTCGTGATCTCCGGAGCCAGTCTCTTCTACGCCACCGGATCCAGAGGCGTAGTCAAGTTCGTGGTAGACAAGGTGCGACGCCTGCTCGTGCCGCTCGTCGTCGGTATCTTTACGCACGTGATCCTGCAGGTGTATCTGGAACGCCTCGCCCACGGTCAGTTCTCCGGCTCTCTCTTTGCCTTCATCCCTCACTACTTCGACGGCTGGTACGGCTTCGGCGGCAACTTCGCCTGGATGGGGTTGCATCTGTGGTACTTGCTCATTCTCTTTGTCTACACGCTGCTCCTCTACCCACTCTTCCGTTGGCTGCTGACCGGATCGGGGCGAATCGTGCTCAGGCAGGTGGGCGACTTCCTTGCGCTGCCCGGGTCGATCTACCTACTTGCGATCCCTGTTGCCGCCCTCCGCGTCTTGCTCGACCCAGGTACATTCCTGGGAATGGGGAACTTTGGCGGATGGCCCTTGCCCATCTATCTGTTGTTCTTCCTCTACGGTTTCGTGGTGATGTCACACGATGGGCTCCAACGCCGCATTCGGCAACTTCGTTGGATCTCGTTGGCGGTCGGCGCGCTGTGTGTCCTGTCGTTGCTGTTCATCTGGGCCAGCCAGGGCGATCCGTTCTTCGGCACGTCGCGGTACACGCTGATCTTCGGGATCTTCAGCCTCAGTGCGTGGTGTTGGATCCTGGCCTTCTTTGGATTCGCCCACAGACACCTCGCCCACAGCACGCCCTTCCTGACCTACGCCAACGAAGCGGTGCTGCCGTTCTACATCCTGCACCAGACCGTGCTGCTGGTTAGCGGCTATTTCATCACCCGCTGGGCCATCCCCGACCTGCTCAAGTTCCTGGCTATCGGCATCAGCGCGTTCGGTTTCATCGGGCTCGTCTACGAGGTCCTCATCCGCCGCAACCGAGTACTGCGCGTTCTGTTCGGCATGCGCCCGTAACCACAGACCTATCTTTCGATAGGTGACTACCTCGCCCTGTTGCAGGTATGATGGGAGCAAGAAGACCGGACAGGAGGAGTCAGACATGCTTTCAACAAAGTTGGGACAGCGCCTGGAACCTGGTAATGAGAGTCGTCCGCGGAGCGGCGGGCATGCTGAGGGCGATCCAGCTCTGATTCATCTGCATGGGGTGTCGAAGGTCTACAAGACCGCTGCTGGCGGGTATACCGCGTTGCACAACGTCGATATCGAGATCCGGCGCGGTGAATTCGTGGGAGTTATCGGCAAGTCCGGCAGCGGCAAGTCCACACTGATCAACATGGTCACGGGCATTGACCGCCCAACGTCCGGCGAGGTCCTTGTGGGCGACGTGGCTGTTCATCGACTCAGCGAGAACCAGACGGCGCGCTGGCGAGGGCGCAACCTGGGTATCGTCTTCCAGTTCTTCCAACTGCTACCCAACCTCTCGGTCGTTGACAACGTGATGATGCCGATGGACTTCTGCAACACCTTCCCGCAGCGCGACCGCCGCACACGCGCCATGATGCTGCTGGAGCTGGTCGACATGGCCGAACACGCGCACAAGATGCCCTCAGCGCTCTCGGGCGGACAGCAGCAACGCGTCGCCATCGCGCGTGCCCTGGCCAACGACCCGCCGGTGCTCATCGCCGATGAGCCGACGGGCAACCTGGACTCCAGGATGGCCGATTCGGTATTCCAGTTGTTTGAGGCTCTCGCCGCTGAGGGCAAGACGGTGGTGATGGTCACTCACGACAGCGGACTGGCTCGCAGGGTGTCACGCACGATCATCATTGCCGATGGCGAAGTCGTCAACGAATACGTCGCCCGCGCCCTGCCATCGCTCAGCCCACAGTTGATGCTTGCCGTGAGTCGCCGGGTCCAGCCGATCACCTTTCAGGCCGGCGCCACCATCATCCACGAAGGTACGGATGGCGGGCTGTTCTACATCATTGCCCAGGGCGCCGCCGAAGTCGTGCTCAAACGTCCCGGCGGTCCGGATGTCATCGCCGAGCGCCTGCAGCCGGGGCAGTTCTTCGGTGAGATCTCCCTCTTCAACCGAAGCCGCACTGTCGCAGCCGTGCGGGCGGTCCCTGAGACTCCCGTGAACGTGCTCGCCCTGGATGGTGGGATGTTCCAGAGTCTGCTGGCGGAGTCACCGGACTTCGGCTCTGCAGTAGAGGGTGTTGTCCAACGCCGGCTGGCCCAGACCCGCTCCGCGGCGGGCGGACAGGAGGCACGATGATCACACCACGCTGGAAGAAGGTGCTTGCTGACCTCTGGGGCAACAAGGTGCGCACGCTGCTGGCGGCCCTCTCAATTGGCGTAGGTGTCTTTGCCGTCGGCGTGATTGCCAGTGCTTACGTCATCGTACAGCGTGATATGGAGAGCGACTACGAGACGGCCAACCCGCATACGGCCCGCATCTACTGCGAGGACTTTGGAGCGGAGCTGGCAGCCGAACTTGCATCGGTCCCCGGCGTGACGGCCATCGAGGCGCGCTACCACCAGTGGATCAAGGCGACGGGTGTCGACGGCATGCAATACCCCATAGATGTCGACAGCATGGTGTCCGTGGATCAGTTTAGTGTCGACCGGCTGGCCTTTCAGAACGGTGCGCGCGACCTCAGGGACGGCGAGATCATTCTGGAACGACAGGGCGCCGAAGGCCTGGGACTGCAGGTCGGCGATGCGGTTGACCTGCTCCTGAACGACGGGCAGGTGCGCACCCTGACCGTGGTCGGCACCGTCCACGACGTCATCGCCAATCCTTTCAAGTTCGCCAGCTCCACCAGCGGCTATGTCACGCCGGACACCATGGCATTGCTAGGTGGATCGAGCCTGTACAACTACCTGACCCTCATCACCGACGGCTCGCCCACCGATACTGCGCACGTCCGCGCGGTAGCGGAACAGGTTGCCACCGAGATCAAGGCGCGCGGCATCCTGGTCTACAACGTCAGCGTCAACAATCCGGGCAAGCATCCGGCCGATGCGACTATCTCCACGGTCCTGATGCTGATGGGCGCGCTCGCGGTGATGGCTGTTCTTCTGAGTGCCTTCCTGGTCACCAATACAGCCTCTTCGGTCATGGGACAGCAGATCCGTCAGATAGGGGCCATGAAGGCGGTGGGGGCGACCGCAGGTCAGATGCTCGGCATGTACTCCGTCCTGCTGCTGACTTATGGACTGGTGGCATTGGCCTTCGCCGTGCCACTGGGAGCACTCGCGGCTCTCGGCTTGACCCGCTGGCTAGTGATGATGCTGAATGCCACACCGTCCGCGTTTTCGGTGCCGCCGATTGCGCTAGCGCTGCAGGTGTTTGTCGGACTGGTCGTGCCGCTGGTCGGTGGGATCATCCCGGTGATCGGTGGGGCCCGGCGGACGGTGCGGCAAGCGATCAGTGATTACGGACTGAGCACGGCCACCAGGTCAAACTGGTTCGACCGCCTGCTCGAAGCAACCCACCTCCCGCGTCCACTGATGCTTTCATTGCGTAATGCCTTTCGACGCAAGGGGCGCCTGATACTGACCGTCGCCACCCTGGTCCTTGCGGGAGCCATCTTCATTGCCGTTGTGAGCGTGCGAAAATCCTTGCACCTCGAGATCGCTCAGAACCTGGCCTACTACCAGTCCGACGTGAATGTGGACTTCGTGCAGCCCTACGCCCTGGATCCCCTGCTGGACATCACACGGGAAGTACCAGGAATCGTCGCCGCCGAGGGATGGGCGACACGGAAGGCCAATGTGATACGTGCCGACGGCATCAACAGCGATCAGGTGCTGCTCTATGCGCCGCCGTCCGGCAGCCGGCTGGTTACGCCGACCATGGTCGAGGGGCGCTGGCTGCTCCCTACGGATGAGAACGCCATCGTCGTCGACAACCATTTCCTCGATGCCCGCCCCGACGTGAAGGTGGGAGACATCATTCAGGTCTTGATTGGCACACAGACCTTTCCCTTCCAGGTGGTCGGCAGCTTCCGCGTGGGCAGCAACGTGCCCAGCCCGTTCACCTACACCAACGCTGAGTACCTGACCCGAATCACCGGCACCGAGGGGCTGGTCACCGGAATGCGCGTGGTTGTCGAATCCCCCACCGCTTCTCGTCAGGAGGAGGTGCTGCGGGCGCTACAGACTCACTTCCAGTCCCAGGACATCCGTGCCTCGATGCAGACCGGCGAGGCATTCGCAGCCCAACAGCGCTCACGCGTCGATCTTCTGATCGTCCTGCTCCTCCTGATGGCTCTGTTGATCGCCACCGTGGGTGGGCTGGGACTGATGGGCACGATGAGCATGAACGTACTGGAGCGCACGCGCGAGATCGGTGTGATGCGTTCGATCGGGGCCGAGAACGGAGCCATCTTCCAGTTGGTGGTCGCCGAAGGTCTGGTGATCGGCCTGCTCAGTTGGGCTGCGGGGCTTGTGGTCGCAATCCCGATCACGCACCTGCTTGACCGGGCGCTTGGATCGCGATTGCTGACCGTGCCGCTCGTGTATACCTATTCGGCCGGCGGTGTGCTGATCTGGCTGGCCATCGTGCTGGTCGTGGCGACGGTCGCCAGCCTACTCCCCGCGCGGAACGCAGTACGTTTGACCGTACGCGACGTCCTCGCATACGAGTAGGCGCGCCACCAGGGCAGGCTACTACCCGATCAGACGCACTTTGACGGCATTCACTGCACCGCAGAAGTGCACGCCGACCAAAGCATAAGGAGAGTTAGGCAATGAAGACCGCTTCCGTTCCATCTGTGATGAGCCCGAGTACGGCTGGTCTGGGAGTCCTGGCGATCGCAGTGCTCACCATCGCCCTGACCGGCGCAAAGGTTCCGCTGTTGTCGAACCTGCGCATCAGTCTGGTCCTCTTCATCGTCTTGGGCATGACGGTGTGCACGAGCGGCATCGGACGCGTCGCGGCGCTGGGCGAATGGAGCCATCCACTGTCCATCGTCGGCTACGTGTTGGGCGGCCTGATCCTCCTGATCGCGATCGCCGTGTTTGCCGGGATGAAGCTGCCACTGATTGGGAGCGACCGACAGGCTCTCATCGCGGTCGCGATCCTGAGCGGCGTCAAAATCCTGAACTCCCTCATCCACAGCTTGCTGTCGCACAGCGGATAGCCGTACCATAGGAAAGGCGACCGATGACTCTACACACCGTTACCGCAGACCGAAGGACTCACAGGGTTTTGGTTGCAGCATCCCCACTTCTGATCCTCGTGATCGGACGACTCGCAGCGATGTACCTCACTGCCCGGCTAGGTCGATGGGCCTGGGTAGGCAGCTCGCTGGTCTATTGGGGTAGTCTGGTTGCGATCATCCTCTTGCTGGGCGATAGGGGGCAGTTCCGGCGATGGTTCGGCAAGTCACAGGGCAGCCGGTGGTGGGCTGTGCCGGCCATCGGTATGGGTCTGATTGCCTTCCCCCTTTTGCTCATCCCTAACCTGCATGTGCTTGGCGACTGGCCGCTCGCGATCGCGTGGCTGGCCTTTGGTGCGATTAACGCCACGTGTGAAGAGATCTACTGGCGAGGTTTCCTGCTTGACCAGACCTCTCACCTGCCCCGCATCCTTGGCGTGCTCTACTCGACCGTCCTCTTCACCATCCTGCACCCGTTGATGCTCGGCGTCTTCTCCGAGATCCAGAGGTTCGACCCATCCCAGCCACTCGCCCTGCTCCCATTCTTCATCATCCTGGTCGCGCTTGCCCTCGTTTTCTGTCTGCTGTATCTGAAGACGAGAAGCCTGCGCCTCGCCATCCTGTCCCACTTCCTGTCGGACCTGGGCAACCTATCCATCTATCTGTTCATGAACATCATAACCATGTAGTTGGGGCGCACGAGTGGCGACAATCCGACAAACACGTAGGTGAAGTTAGCCTACCATTTGCGGTAGGTAACTGCACCGAAACTCGCTGCTGGACCCGACGCACACCCTTCCCGGGGCTCCGCGCTGACGACAAGTTGCCGCAGCCCGAGACCTTTGAGCTTTTCCTTTTTGGCGAAGCGCCCACTCGACAGAAAGAGCTCAAAGGTCTTCGTCGCAGAGGATCGAGCTGATCGACAAAGCGTTCTCCTGGTCTCGTGCATGCTCACCATCGCTTTGAGCCCGCGATGGCCGGGCTATAATGGCACCTGATAGGGACATCCCACCTCAAGGGAGCAGCCACCGTGAAAGACACGACCCTCCACATGATCGGCAACGCCCACATCGACCCGGTGTGGCTCTGGCAATGGCAGGAGGGCTTCCAGGAGACCCTCGCCACCTTCCGCTCGGCACTGGACCGGATGGCCGAGACGCCGGAGTTCCGCTTCACCGCAAGCTCGGCGGCGCTCTATGCCTGGGTCGAGCGCATCGACCCGGCGATGTTCGAGGAGATCCGCGCCCGCGTGGCCGAGGGCCGCTGGGAGATTGCCGGCGGCTGGTGGATCGAGCCCGACTGCAACATCCCCGGCGGCGAGTCCTTCGTCCGTCAGGCGCTCTACGGGCAGCGCTACTTCCAGAAGGCCTTCGGCGTGACCGCCCACGTGGGCTATGCGGTCGACAGCTTCGGCCACCACGCCGTGCTGCCCCAGATTCTGAAAGCGAGCGGGCTCGATTTCTACGTCTTCATGCGCCCCGGCCCCCACGAGAAGGGGCTGCCCGGACGGCTCTTCTGGTGGGAGGCCGACGACGGCTCCCGCGTGCTTACCTTCCGCATCCCCTTCACCTACACGAGCTGGGGCCACGACCTGGAGCCCCACATCCGCCGTTGTGCAGCGGAGATGAAGCCGCCGGTCGATACGTTCATGTGCTTCTACGGCGTGGGCAACCACGGCGGCGGTCCCACCGGCGAGAACATCGCGAGCATCCAGCGCCTGAACGGCGATCCAGAGCTTCCGGCCCTCGCCTTCAGCACAACGGGTGCCTTCTTCGATGCCGTCGGCGCCCGGGACTGGCCCCTACCCGTCGTGCACGATGAGCTCCAGCACCACGCCAGCGGCTGCTATGCCGCCCACTCGGGGATCAAGCGTTGGAACCGTCAGGCTGAGAGCGCGCTCCAGCGGGCCGAGACCTGGTCGACGGTCGCCGCGCGGGTCACCGGCCTCCCCTATCCCAAGGATACCCTCACCCACGCCTGGAAGGACGTGCTCTTCAACCAGTTCCACGACATTATGGCAGGATCGAGCCTGGAGGAGGCCTACGCCGACGCGCAGCGTCAGATCGGCGAGGCGACCACGATCGCGGACCGCGCAGCCAACGATGCCTTCCAGTCACTCGCCTGGCACATGGTGATCCCCCACGAGGAGGATGCCAAACCCATTGTCGTGTTCAACACCAACGCCTGGGCCAGCCGTGCTCCGGTGGAGCTGGAGGCCGGACGCGTCGCGGACGATGCCGTCCTCACCGACGACACGGGTCTGCCCGTGCCGATCCAGCGTATGCAGTCGCACGCTACCGCGGGCGGGCGCGCCCGGATCGCGTTCATCGCCGACCTGCCCGCGACCGGATACCGGGTCTACCGGCTGGGGTCGGGGAGTGCCCACGCCGACTCCGGTGAGCCAACAGCGACCAGCACGACGCTGGAGAACCCCCGCTTCCGCCTGACCTTCGACCCCGAGACCGGCTATCTCGTCAGCCTCTATGACAAAGCCGCGGAGACCGAGGTGCTGGCGGGTCCGGCTGCCCGCCCCGTCGTCATCGATGATCCCAGCGACACGTGGAGCCACGATGTCTTCCGCTTCGACCAGGAGATCGGCGCCTTCCACGCCACGCGGATCCAGGTCGTCGCCCAGGGCCCGGTCAAGGCCGTACTGCGCGTCGAGAGCGCCTGGGGCAACTCCACGCTCGTGCAGGACTTCACGCTGCACGCGGCAGCGGACCGCCGGTGCGACCTCGACCGCATCGATGTCCACGTCACGGTCGACTGGCACGAGCACCACAAGCTGCTCAAGCTCCGCTTCCCTGTGGCAGTGCATGGTTACAAGGTGACCCACGAGATTCCCTACGGGCACATCGAGCGCTTCCCTAACGGCGAGGAGTTCCCGATCCAGCGCTGGGTCGACATCTCGGGATTCGCCAGAACAGGCGCGCCCTACGGCATGAGCCTGCTCAACGATGGCAAGCCGAGCGTCGACGTGCTCCGCAACGAGATCGGGATGACCGTGCTGCGCAGCCCGGTCTACGCCCACCACGATCCGGTGAAACTTGATCATGGCTCCTGCTACACCTATATGGACCAAGGCGTGCAGACCTTCACCTATAGCCTCTACCCGCACCTCGGGAGCTGGGAGGCAGCGGGCACCGTCCGGCGCTCGGCCGAGCTCAACCAGCCGCCAGTCGCCCTCATCGCCACGGGCCGGCCCGCGGGCACGCTGCCGCTCTCCGCGTCGTACACCAGCGCCGAACCGCCCACGGTCATAGTCACCGTGCTCAAGCAAGCCGAGGACGGGGACGACCTGGTGATCCGCGCCTACGAGACCGCCGGCGCCGCCACCCACGCGACGATTGTGCTCCCGGGCTGGTCCCGCACCCTCGAGGCAGACTTCCGCCCCGGCGAGGTCAAGACCTGGCGTGTGCCGGCGGACGGAGGGGCAGTGGAGGTGAGCCTTCTTGAGGAGTGATGCCGGGCGCCTCGAAGTCAATGTGGGATGTTGGATACCCGATGCCGGAAGCCAGTAGCCGGATACCGGAGGCCGAACGCCCGACGGAAGGCACCAGGCAGCTCTTCGCCCTGCCTCCGTGATTCGCTGATTCTGTATTCGCTTGCTCGCCCATTCGCTCATTCGCCTTTTCGAGGTCTCTATGCCCTTCCTTGCCGGCATTGACATCGGCGGCACAAAGTGCGCGGTCTGTGTGGGATTCGCTCAGGAGGGTCGCGTCGAGACCCTGGACCGTCGGCAGTTCTCGACGCCCGATAGCCCGAACTGGGCGCTGTCGGCGTTGTCCGATGGGCTTGCGGCGCTGCTGACAGCACATCCCGAGGTCGCGCTATCGGCCATAGGTGTGAGTTGCGGCGGGCCGCTGGACAGCGCCAGAGGCCTGATCCTCTCTCCGCCCAACCTCCCGGGGTGGGATCGTGTGGACGTGGTGACGCCCTTCAGCGCGCGTTTTGGCGTGCCCACGGCGCTGCAGAACGACGCGAACGCCTGCGCC
>JALOOJ010000019.1 GCA_025454475.1 Anaerolineae bacterium | reverse complement strand
TCGATCACGAAGATCGCCCCAGGCAGTCGCTCCATATCCTTGATGCCACCCAGACGGACGTTCAGCTTCTCGATCTCCCGATCGTACATCAGGGCCTCACGCTTGGTCAGCAGCGTAAACTGTCCCGCCTCCCGGCGTGCCTCCAGATCCTTCAGGTGATCAATCCGGTCCTTGATCGTCCGCCAGTTTGTCAGCGTGCCACCGAGCCACCGCTGATTGATATAGGGCATAGTGCAGCGAGTTGCTTCCAGCCGAATGCTCTCCTGAGCCTGCCGCTTGGTGCCCACAAAAAGCACTCTGTCGCCACGCGCGACAATGTCGCGCACCAGAGCATACGCTTTCTCAAGCGCCCGAACCGTCTGCTGTAGATCGATGATATGGACCCCATTGCGCTCCGTGTAGATGTAAGGTGCCATCTTGGGATTCCAGCGTCGCGTCCGGTGGCCAAAGTGGACGCCCGTCTCCAGCAGCTGCTTCATCGTAACAATCGCCATAGACTCTCGAACCTCCTCAGTGTGTTATGGACTTCCGCGGCGTTCATCCCGATCGAGGACCAGCCTATAGCTGGCACACCCTCTCACGGTCCCCCCGCGTGTATTATCGGGCTCGTTGCCCGAACGAAGATTGTACCACAAATGGCGACTTCCGCAACCACGGATCTTTCGGGAATCACTGTGGACCCTCCACAGCAGCACTTCCTCTCAGCCCCGTGGAAGCTCGCGGGGTCTGGTGGATCTCCGAGACTCTGGTAAGATGATTCAGCAGCGCACTACTGAACCCGGAGTCATCATGGGACCAACGACGGACATCCTGGCCACGGCCATAGACGCCACCTGGGTTTGGGGGTATCTACTCCCCATAGGACTGCTCCTACTCACCTGGGGCGGACTGCCACCTGCCCACGCGCGGCGCGTGGCCCCGGCTGCCGCCACAGCTCTGGCGCTTGCGACACTGGGATATTGGGCCGTCGGATTCGCCCTGCACCTCGGTGGTGCGCAAGCCGTCTACCCGCAAGATGCCTCGTTGCAGGGTCTCGATGCCCTCTTCTCCATCATCCCAGGCGACTCAGGCTGGGGCATTGTCGGGCTTGCCGGCTTCTTCCTCTCCGGGGCAGCTGAACAATCCGCGGTGTTCCAGCTCTTTCTGACGTATCTTCCCCTCGTGGCTTCGGCCGTGCTCATCGTGACTCTGGCATTGGCCCACACACGCCGCTGGCTAATGGTGGTTGCCGGCACGCTGACCGGCGCCGTGATCATGCCCGTTGCGGCGTGTTGGATGTGGGGCAGCGGATGGCTCGCTCATCTCGGCGACACGCTGGGTCTAGGTTACGGATTCGTCGACTTCGGCGGTAGCACACTGGTGCTGTGGCTTCCCGGGCTCATCGTCCTACCGATCCTGCTCCTGCAGCCCCGCGGCGAATCCGGTGATGCGGTTGAGTCCCCATCTACCTACGCACCTCTTGTGGCGAACGTGGGCGCGCTGCTCATGGGCCTGGGGTGGCTGGGCTGGAGCTTGTCTCGCCCTTTTCATATCGCCGGCGCCATCCTCGATTGGGAGCACACCGCGATCAATGTACTCCTGGCAATGGCCGGCGCGATCGTGACCGCCCAGCTCTATGCCTGGCTGGTGGAGGGCAAACCGGAGACGTTGTTGGCTGCCCTCGGACTGGCGGCCGGCTGGGGGGCAGCACTGAGCTGTGCGCCATTCCTGCCGCCTTGGGGCGCGCTGATCACAGGGCTACTTGCGGGCCTGGCGTTCCCGTTCCTCCACTATGCCGTGCGGGTCTATCTGAGGGTGTGCGACGCAGCGTCTGCAACTGCATTGGCACTGACAAGCGGTCTAGTCGGCTTGGTAGGCTTGACCCTGTTGGCAAGTGGTCGATGGGGGTTCGGCTGGAATGGGGTTGGCCTATTTGCAGAGGACGTCGTTCCGAGCCTCGGCGTCGCGAGCGTCTTCATCCGCGGCGACGCGCAGCAACTGTCGGCTCAACTCACCGGGCTCGTTGCCGTGGGGCTCTGGGGTCTACTGTGGGGTGGGATCATCGGCATCATCGCGAGCCCTAGCCTGATGGGGCGCTGGTCAAGGCGGACGCAGCGCCTGTCGGTTCGGCCAAGTCAGGAACTGTTATTGGGCCCGGCTCCCGCGACGCAGGGTGAGACTGAGTAGAAGGGAAACGCCACACAATGCGCGTCATCGCCGGCACAGCCAAAGGGAGATCACTTGCTTCGGTTCGCGGCCCCGGGACACGCCCTATGACCAACCGGGCCAAGGCAGCCCTGTTCAGCATCATTGAGCTCAACATCAAGGGGGCGCGCTTCCTGGATCTCTTCGCAGGAACCGGCCAGGTGGGCATCGAGGCGCTCAGCCGAGGGGCCGCAAAAACCGTCTTCGTGGAACAGGGCCCGGCTGCGTTACGGGCCATAGAGAGCAACCTGACGACAACGCGGCTGGGGGCAAACGCCAATCTGGTGCGAGCAGACGTATTCCGATACCTTGAGGGCACGCCCCAGCCCTTCGACTATGTGTTTGTCGCGCCCCCCCAGTACCGTGGCTGGTGGATGCGCACCCTGCAACACATCGATAGTAGGCCTGCGTGGCTCCAGGAAGACGGGTGGGTCATCGTCCAGATCAACCCCACCGAGTACGAGCCTGTCGCACTGACCAACCTCGTGCTTTTTGACCAGCGCTCCTATGGCAGTGTGATGCTCTGCTTCTATGGGCGCCCGGCTGAGCCTGCTGTGGAAGAGACAGACAAGAAACCCGAAGAACGGGGAATACCGTAGAGACACCGAACAGACCGCAGTAGTGATTAGAGCAGAGCGGACCTTGTGAGGTCCGCCCTGCTGTCTGTTTGGAGGGGATGCAACCTTACCGCGCCTCCACGACCTCCGGAATACGCGTTTTCAGCTCCACCCAGCCAAGAATCCGGTTGGTCGCGAAAGTCAGCATGAAATACAGGACCCCGGTGATCGAGAATATAAGCAAAGGCTCGTGAAGTGTCCCGTTGATCTGCTGCGCCCGCCGCATCAGCTCGGCCAACCCCACTGCATACACGAGAGATGAGTCTTTGACCACGACGGCAGCCTCATTGGACCATCCGGGGATCGCGTTACGCAAGGCCTGGGGCAGGATGACGCTTAACACCGCCTGACCTTGCGTCATCCCGAGTGCTCTCGCCGCCAGCATCTGTCCGGCAGTGACACTCTGGATGGCGCCGCGGAAGATCTCCGCCTGATAGGCGCTACTGCAGACGCCCAGCGCCGCGCAGCCTGCGAGGAACGGCGGTAGGTTAACAGCACTGGCGAGTACATAGTAGGCGATGAAAAGCACCACCAACGATGGGAACCCGCGGAGCACCACGGTGTAGCCCAACGCCAGGCCCCGAGCCAAACGACCACCATAGACCCGAGCCAGCGCTATCGGCGTACCGATCACGAATCCGACCACGAGCGCGATGATCGTGATCAGCACCGTGTAGCCGATCCCCCCTACCATATAGGGGAGTGCGCGCAGGATCGCGGCAGTCATTTCGCTACGCCTATTCGCCGCCGGACAGGTATTTCATCGCCAACTGCTCTACGAAGCCCTCGGCCGCCAGCTCGTCAATGGCGTCGTCAAGCTTCGCACGCAGCTCGGTGTTACCTTCCTTCACCGCGATAGCCATATGTTCGCCTGAGAACTCGGTCTTCAACGCGAGATCGATGCCTCCCTGGGTGATAAAGGCCTGTGCGGCATAGTAGTCCATGGCGACAACGTCAATGCGCCCGCTCTTCAGGTCCATAATGGCCTGTTCAGCGCGCTCATAGCGCGAGACTTCAGCATCGATATTTGCATCGACCCACTCTTCCTGGATTGTGCCCGTCTGCACACCAACACGATGTCCCGCCATATCTGCGTTCTGAGCGATCTCAATCCCGGACCCTGAAGCTACAATGATTGCATCCGCTCCGATGAAATAGGGCTCGGTGAAGTCAACCTGCTCCTCGCGTTCCGGCGTTGCACTCATCGCCGCAATAATGGCGTCGATCTTGTCGCTTTGCAGGGACCCGATCAAGCCATCGAAGGCGATATCCTGCCACTCGATCTCCATGTCGAGACGCTTGGCGATCTCCTCCATCAGCTCGACATCGAACCCAGTGTAACTGCCATCCGCCGCGACGAACTCGAATGGCTCATAGTCCGCCGAGGTACCCACGACCAGTTTAGTATCCTTCGGCTTACAGGCTGTGGCTCCCAATACGGCGACGATCATCAACACAGACATGAAAACCAGCGACCAGCGTTTCATAAGACGGACCTCCTTCTGTAGGGACAATGCCTGCATTATAGGACCGCGACATCCGGTGTCAAAGCGTGTTCCAGGTGCGGTCACCTTTCCTCGCGAGCCGCGCTGGACAAAATCGCGGACATGCGGTATACTCCCATTTCGATGTGTGAGAAACAGCAGGTCTTGGAGGAGTAAGCGTGGCGAATACTCAGGCAGCAAAGAAGCAAATCCGCAATTCCTACCGCAAGTGGTTGCGCAATCGGTACATCAAGGGCAAGATGCGTGGCGCCGTGAGAACCGTCCGCCAGGCAATCGAGGCCGGTGACTATGGCACCGCTCAGAGCTGGATGCCACGTGCGGCAAGCGAGCTGGACAAAGCCGCTCGCAAGCACGTCATTCATCCCAACAAAGCGGCACGGCTTAAGTCACGTCTGATGAGCCAGATTCACCAGCTGCAGCAGTAAGGCACACTGGGAGCTCGCGTCAAGCGACCTCATCCTAGCCGACACCATCCCCCGGCGCTCACCCATTGATGGCGCTGAGGCAAACGATAGCTGAGCGCTGCTTCACCCATACGCAATCCGAACCGGAACCCTGTGTTCCGGTTTTGGCTGTATAAGTGGCCTAGCCAACGCAAATTCGTTGTACCAGAGGCTACTCGTCTTTCCCCAACTGCTCGGATCGCACAAAGGCGGCCCAGATCGCGCGCGATAGCACCGTGCGAAAGCCGCCTTTGTCCAAGTGGTATAACGCTTCCGCCGTCGTGCCCCCTGGCGAGGTCACCTGGTTGCGCAGGGCTGCCAGATGAAGACTCGACTGGCGTGCATAGTTTGCGGAACCGATGACCGTCTGGAACACGAGCTTCTCAGCCACGTGCCGGGAGAACCCCAGGTGCACGCCCGCATCGACCATCGCTTCCATAAATAGATAGATATAGGCGGGCCCCGTTCCCGATAGCGCTGTAGCCATGTCCAGGTAGTGCTCATCAGCCACGTAGACCTCGTCCCCTAACGCCTTGAGGATCGTCAGGGCGTGCTGACGTTGTTCTTCCGTCACTTCCGGCGTCGCCGTCCAGACGGTGATGCCTTGCCCAATCTGGGCGGGGGTGTTGGGCATAGCGCGAATCACACTCTCGATCCCAACGCCGCGGCGGACCTTGCTCACCGGGACACCGGCGGCAATGGAGAAAACCAGCACGTCCCGATCCACCACCCCACGCAGGTCCTCCAACGCTTGCGCCATCACCTGCGGTTTGACCGACAGGTAGATGATCTTCGCCTCTCGCGCAGCGTCGCCGTTGGAGGCTGTCGTGCGGATGGCATAGGCCTCCCGTAGAAAGTCCAGACGCTCCACCCACGGATCTGAGGCAATGATGTTCTGCGGGTCGATGAGATCCTGGCGGAGCAGCCCCTTGATCAGAGCCTCTCCCATCGTTCCGGCGCCAATCACGGCAATTGCAGGTAACATAAGGTCCCCCCTACTCAGCTCATGATACGAGACGACATCAGCGCTGCGGGCTCAGATCAAAGATCATACGCAGGAACTCGGCGCGATCGCCAGCCGGATCTGGGTCGCCCACCGTCATCGGTCGCGGGCGCCCGTATTCCTCCAGGATGGCCGTGCGCAGGTCCACGCTCAACAGCTCTCCCCGGTAGAAGGTCAATCGATCGACAAACTCCTGTCGTGTGCCGTCGCTCCACATCTGGTCAAAGAAGAAGTTCCCCAGACCATAGTGAACGAAGGCGCCATTATAGAACTCCATTGTCTGGGCCTGGTGCGCCTGACTGCCCTGGACCATAACGGCACCCGCATCGGCCAGCGCGCGGAAATCCGCCATCTGCGCGGGCGTTGGCGAGTAGCTATAGTCCTCGAGGTACTGCACCGTGGCGATGGGCTGATAGCCCTGCGCGCGAAGCTCAGTGATCGTCTGTTGGAGTACCGGGAAGTCACAGCGCGCTGCGCCACCTGAGTCCTCCGACGCAAACGGCCCCACCGTATTACAGCCGATAAAGGCAATCTGGTTGCCATTGTGCACCAACATCAAGGGCCGGCTGCCCTCCGCCTGGTTGGCCCCGCCACCGAACCACTGCCATCCGCGATCACGGTACATCTGCAGCGAGTAGTCGACCCACTCCGTGCCCTTATCCTCCAGGTGGTTGCCCGTCAACTCAATGATGTTGGCGTTGATCGCTTCGAGGAGCGCGATGTAGCTGTCGTGCGAGCAGAAAGACATGGAGCCACTGCCTTCGGCGACACAGTCCGGTCTGAAAGATACCTCGTTGCTGACATGCACGAAGTCGGCATCCTCAAACCAGGACAGGATGTCCTGAGCCGGATAGGTGACGCCTTTTGCATCCATCAGGCGGCCCGTGGCGCGGGTCATTGCCGTCACCCCCGTCATCACCACCAGCGTCATCTGCGACTCATCGCGGTTCGTGAAGGTCTCCACGGCTACTGGCAGCAACGAGCGTACCTCCGGACGTGCCTGTGTGTCCAGGTACAGAGGCACCTGCAGCGGGTACGCATCGAGGCCCGCGTTCTTCTCTACCAGGGACACGCCATCAACGCGCAGCACTTTCCACTGTGGCGTCAGCGCGTCAAATGGCACCAGAGCCCACCCCCTACGCACCTCGGCCTCAGCCAGAAGCCGGTCGGCGGCCACGAGCTGCACCGCGGTCTCGCCCGGAGGCCCCCAGAGCCCCACGAGCGCCTCGACGGTATCGGTTGTCGCCAGCAGTGGGCGGATCTCAAATGGACCGGCTGCCGCGCCCTGCCAGGTGGCGCGCAGTTCGGCAGCGGAGAGGTCGTCCTCGATGGTGTAGAAAGGAGCAGCTATAGCGACGGTCCAAACACCGACCTGCTCAACCGCCGGACCGGTCTGACTCGTCAACATAATCGCAGCCGACAGGTCCCCCCACACGAAGTGCGCCGAATCCGCCACGATCATCGCCTCAAACTGTGCACACGTCCGGTCGGGCACGGCTGGCGCGCAGCCGACAGTGACCGGGAATGCTGGCGTCGGCGTTGGCGACGGTGTGAGAGTCGGCGTCAGTGTCGGCGTGAGGGTGGGCTGCGGCGTACGGGTGGGCGTAGGGGTCGGCGAGGGTGAAGGGACGGCGCAACCGCCCAGGGCAATGAGCCCTAGCCCCACTATCAGGGCAACCCATGCCCTGCGTGTGGTCCAACGGTGGGTCAACTGTTCTCGCATTGGCAGGTACCTCTCCTTCAGCGGATTCTCCGTACGCGCCGCGATATGTCAACACAAACAAAAGAAGGCCGGGCAGTCCGGCCTTCTCTAGGTGGGCGATACAGGACTCGAACCTGCGACCTCCACGATGTCAACGTGGCGCTCTAGCCAGCTGAGCTAACCGCCCATACGAAACGGAGTATACCATACATCATCGCATGTGCAAGGCCATTCAACCGCACTCAGGCCGGAGGCTCTAGGTGGCGGGGACTTTCCGTGCCTTCTGAGGCGGGTCCCCGGCACATCCGTGCTCTTACTGCTGTATGACCCGCAGATTTTCTGCACCGACAATGGCCGTGATCTGCTGCCTGAGGTCATACGTGCAACGAGTAGTCTCATTCGGGAAGGCCAGCTCGACCTTCTGCTCACCGTCCAGCACGACCACAAACCGATCCGTCCCCCGCTCGCGCCTCAACACCTTATGGAGGCGCGCCAGCTTCTGAAAGTCGCTGCCGTTATCTCCCGAGCGCCGGAGAGTGATGTACAGCGTCGCTGGCGGTGCGGGTGGATCAGGTGGTGGCATCGGCGCCGTCACCTCACTCGGTCCGCTGCCCTCTGCCATACCTACGACCGACGCAGGCCAGGTAGGCTCAGAGGCATCTAGCGATGAGCTCGGCCCCTTCCGCTCGATCTGCCCGCCGCCATTGTCGCCATTTCTTCCATTCCGACTGGGTGGCATTGGCGCTAGATAGCGCGGAGTCTCCTGCTCGACCATACCACCCTCAGCCCCCACAAGGGGGTCTGTCGGGTTTGCAGGCGCCGCCAGCAGGAATTCGTGAGGCTCCTTGAACCACTCGGCAACCAGCGAATGCTCCTCGCGATCCGGTTGGTTGTCGAGTTTGCCGCAGACTACCAGAACACGGTTCGGCGTAAGCAAGTCCTTGAAGCTCTCGTAAGTCTTGGGGAAGACGACGCACTCCGCCGTTCCTCCAGGCGCTTCGAGGCTCACAAACGCCATCATCGCCCCCTTCTTGGTCGTGATCCGGCGCACGCGCTGTACCATACCCACAAGCTTCATCATCTGTCCAGGAGCCTCAGTACTGTGTTCCCCGATCGTCGTCGTTAGCAGCTCGCGCTTCAGCAAGTCGCGCTCCTGATCCGCCAACGGGTGCTTCGACAGGTAGGTCCCCAGCAACTCCTTCTCCCATTCCAGTATCTGTCGGTCCGGGATGGGCGGCGCATAGCTTGGCAACGCAATCGACTGGCGCAGATCGCTCATATTGTCGAAGAGCGAGAACTGCCCTACGTCCCGGGCGCTATGGGCCTGCGCACTCATGCCCAACAGCGTGTCGATGAGGGTCATCAACGCGGCCCGTCCGCCGAAGTCGTCCAACGCTCCTGCTTGAACCAGGCACTCCAGGGTCTTCCGGTTGAGCCGGCGCAGGTCCACCCGATCCGCAAAGTCATCAAGCGATTTGAACGCTCCCCCAGCTTGGCGTGCATCGACCACCATCTGCATCGCGTCGTCACCCACATTCTTGATTGCGCCGAGGCCAATGCGGATGAAGCGATCACCAGTGTCGCTCTGCCCACCACTGTCGTAGCTCTCAGCAGCCTGGCGCCGCTCGCCGCTCTGGCGGCGCTCGATCGTGAACTCGACATCCGAGTGATTCAGGCTCGGGCGTTCTACCTCCAAGCCGGTACGCCGCGCATCAGCGATAAGAAAGCCAAGTTTCTCGGTGTTGTGACGCTCCGTCGTCATTAACGCCGTCATAAACTCCAGGGGATAATGCGCCTTGAGATAGGCCGTCTGTGCGGTAATCACCGCATAGTCGGCGGCGTGGGCGCGATTGAACCCGTAACGCGCAAAGTACTCGATGTCTTCCCAGACTGAGTCGGCTACCCCGGCGTCGATACCCTTGGCAACAGCCCCCTCCCGGAACATCCTCTGATGCTCGTCCATCAGGTCGCGCTTCTTCTTGGCGACTGCCTTGCGGATCCCATCGGCCTCTCCAGGTTTGTACCCTGCCATCGCCACGGCGATCTGCATAATGTGCTCTTGGTAGACGATGATACCGTAGGTATCATCCAGGATGTCCGCCAGCATCGGGTGCTTGTATTCGACCGCTTCCTCTCCGTGCATTCGCCGGATAAACGTTGGGATGTTCTCCATAGGGCCCGGGCGGTAGAGCGCCAGGACGGCGATGATGTGCTGAAACTGCTCGGGGCGCATATCGCGCAGCGTCCGCCGCATGCCGGCACCCTCTACCTGGAAGATACCCGTCGTCTCCCCCGTGGCCAACAGCTCGTAGAGAGCCCGAACATCCGCATCTCTCTCAGGGTCATCCGGAACGCGCTCATAGGGGATCGTCGCCAGATCCAGCCGTCGACCGGTTGCCCGCTCGACAAGCTCGCAGGCCTTGCGCATATGTGTGAGTGTGCGCAAGCCCAAAAAGTCGATCTTGAGCATCCCCAGTGCATCGACGATCTCCATGGGCCACTGCGAGATCCGGTCGACGGGGCTATCATCAGTCTCCCCCTTTGTGGGACGGTTGAGAGGCAGGTATTCCACCAGCGGCTTGTCGGAGACGATCACGCCCGCAGCATGCGTGCTTGCGTGGCGCGTCACCCCCTCGACCTCGGTCGCAGTGTCCAGCAGGTTCTTGATATAGGGAACGCCGTCGTACTCGGCCTTCAGCTCCGGCACAGACTCCAGCGCCTCACTGATGGAGACCGGCTTGCCAGGCATGTTGGGCACCATACGCGCGACTCGGTCCACATCACCCAGGGGAATATCCAAAGCGCGCCCCACATCGCGGATCGCGGCGCGCGCGCCCAGGGTTCCGAACGTGATGATCGCCGAGACGTGATCAGCACCGTAGCGTTCCTTGGTGTATGCGATCAGCTCCGCGCGCCGGTCATCCGGGTAGTCGAGGTCGATATCGGGCATTGTCACGCGATCCGGATTCAGAAAGCGCTCGAAGAGCAGGCGGTTCCTGAACGGATCAAGCGTCGTGATCCCCAAGGTATAAGCCACCACACTACCAGCCCCCGATCCACGGACATTCCACCAGATGTCGCGTGCCTTCGCGGCCTCGCACAGATCCCAGACCACCAGAAAGTAGTCGTCGAATCCCATCTGGTGAATGATGCCCAGCTCGTACTCGAGCCGCTCAACATACCCGGGCCTATCGTGGTCCGCCCCATACCGCCACCGCATGCCCTGGTAGCATAGGTAGCGCAAGTACTCCTCCGAAGTTCCACACTCCGCCGGTACCGGGAACGTGGGCAGGTGGTAGGGCGGGGCAAACTGAATCTTAACCTCGCACTGCTCGGCAATCCGCACTGTGTTCACCAGCGCATCAGGCAGCTCACCATACAGCGTCCACATCTCTTCGGGTGAGCGCATGTAGTAGGAGTCATCCGACATCCGCATCCGATTAGGCTCGTTGACCGTCTTGCCGGTGCCGATGCACAGCAGGACGTCATGCGCGTCCGCCTGCCGCCGCTTGGCGTAATGGATATCGTTTGTGGCGACAAGCGGCACCTGCATATCACGCCCCAGCACGACCAGCTTGCGATAGGCTTCGTCGTACTCCGGCATATCGTGGCTCTGAAGCTCGAGGTAGAACCGTCCCGGGAAGCGCTCCAAGTACCAGCGCACGACATCCCGCGCTCGCGCGTCCTGGCCTTGGCTCAGGAGCATTGGGATCTCGCCCTGCACACATCCCGACAGGGCGATCACACCCTCGCTGTGCGCCTCCAGCACCTCTTTGTCGATGCGGGGCTTGTAGTAAAACCCCTCTAGCTGCGCGATGCTCGCCAACCGCAGTAAGTTGAGGTATCCGGTCTGATTCTGGGCCAGGAGCACGAGATGATGGGGTTTCCCATCGTCGCGATCGCGACTCTGCCGTGACTGCTGGGCGACATAGGCCTCGATCCCGATGATGGGCTTGATCCCGGCGGCCTGACAAGCCTTGTAGAACTCAACCGCGCCGTACATCACGCCGTGGTCGGTAACCGCAAGCGCGCTCATCCCCAACTCGGCTGCATAGCCGGCGAGCGCAGAACACTTGCTCAGGCCGTCGAGCAGTGAGAATTCGGTGTGGTTGTGGAGATGAACGAAATCCCTCATCCGATCCCCCAATCAGGTGGCCCGCAACAAGTGCCGCGGGTGAAAACCGACGCCGGACCCTGTCGGGCCAAACCCACATCTGAAGGGAGCGCCCTGCGACGCTCGATGCCCATTATACGGCAACCGCCGACACACGACAAGGTAATATCGAGGCAGATTGCAGGCATCGGGTATCATTGCTTCTCCGATAGACAGCTCTGCCTATAATGGAAAGCATAGATGGTATCTTGGTCACCTGGCTGGAACGAGGAGGGCAATGATGTTCGAGCGAATCATCGGTGTGTTCAAGCTGGATCGAAAGGTCTTTGCAGATGTCGAGCAAGACGAGTCTGCAACCACGCAGGCCGCGATCGTCGTGGCGATTGTCGCGGCGCTCTCGGTGGTCGGCGTCATCCTGCAACTGCTGATCAACCTGGTGCGCGGCGCCAAGCCTGAACTTGGCTCTACCGTCCTCTCTGTCGTCGTGACCTTCGTCGTCACCTTCCTCAACTGGGCTATCTGGTCCGCGGTGACGTACTTTGTCGGCACCAAGGTATTCAAGGGAACCGCGACAATGGGCGAGATGCTGCGTGTCGTTGGCTTCGCCTATGCGCCGCGCATGCTCAGCATCATCCCGTGCATCGGTGGGGTGATTGGCGCGATCTGGTCTCTGATCGCCAGCTACATCGGTGTCAAAGAAGGGCTCGATCTCGACGACACGGGAACCATTGTCACGATCGTGATCGGCTGGCTGATCACCCTCGTCATCGGCTTCATCCTCGGATTGTTGGGCGTCGGCGGAGCGATGGGCCTCGGCGCAATCAGCGGCCTGCTTGGCGGTTGATCCCGACCGCGGACTACATCATCTTTTCCAGTAGGCAGGACCGGCATGGGTGCATGCCGGTCCTGTCTGTAGGCACACTGTTGAATATAATAGAAGAATCTTGACAAAAAAGCAGACAGACCTATACTCAGGGACGGTGAAATCTGGCCAGGACATCATGGGCTAAGGAGAATGACGGATGGCGTTAGAGATTCGCGACCTTCACGTCGCGGTGGAGGGCAAGGAGATCCTGAAGGGTGTGAACCTGGTTGTCGAGCGCGGGGCGACCAATGCCCTGATGGGCCCCAACGGATCAGGGAAGAGCACGCTTTCCTACACCTTGATGGGCCACCCTAAGTACGAGATCACCCGAGGGAAAATCTTACTTGACGGCGCCAGCCTGATTGAGATGACGCCCGATCAGCGCGCTCGTCACGGCCTATTTCTTGCCATGCAGTACCCCGTCGCGGTCTCCGGCGTGACCCTTTACTCTTTCCTGCATGCAGCCACTAGCGCAGTCCGGGGCTATGGCGAGAGAACTCCCACCGCGACGCGCGGACGGCTTAACTCCCACCTGATGCCAATGCGTGAGTTCCGGCAGGAACTGAACGAAAAGATGGCGTTCATGGAGATGGACCCGGCCTTCCTGCAGCGCTACCTCAACGAGGGGTTCTCCGGAGGCGAGAAGAAACGTGCCGAAATCCTGCAGATGGCCTTGCTCAAACCGAAAATCGCCATCCTCGACGAGACTGACTCCGGGCTCGACATCGACGCGCTACGCCTCGTTTCTGAAGGTATCAACACCCTGCAGAAAGACCTGAATATGGGGCTGTTGGTCATTACGCACTATCAACGCATCCTCAACTACATCCACCCCGACGTGGTCCACGTCTTCGTCGATGGGCGCATCGTCAAGACCGGCGACGCCAAACTCGTCGATGTGCTCGAGGAACAAGGGTATGAGTGGGTCAGGCAGGGGATGGGTTGACTTGGCCCTTGGTACCCTAGCCTGGCGCTGCGAGGAGAGCCCATGTCGGTAGATCACGACAATCTACGCGACGTCAAAGAACAGGACCGCTACGACTTCCGCACCGAGATCGACTATACGCACAAGTCCCGGCGCGGCATCGGCGTGGATGTTGTGCGTGAGATCTCAGCGCTGAAACGCGAACCGCAATGGATGCTCGATTTCCGCCTCAAGGCGCTGGACATCTTTCTGGATATCCCCATGCCGACTTGGGGCGTGGATCTGGGCACCCTCGATTTCGAGCAGTTCTACTATTTTATGAAGGCGACATCGACCAACACGCGCTCGTGGGATGATGTGCCGGATGCGATTAAGGATACATTCGAGAAGCTGGGGATTCCGGAAGCGGAACGCAAGTACCTTGCCGGCGTCGAGACCCAGATGGACTCCGAGTCGGTCTACAGCTCTCTAAAGGAAGAGTGGGAACGCCACGGCATCATCTTCGTCGATATGGACACCGCCGTGCGCCACCATCCCGAGCTGGTGCAGGCCCATATCAGCAAGGCTGTGCCGATCCGCGACAACAAGTTCGCCGCCCTGAACAGCGCCTTCTGGTCCGGGGGCAGCTTCGTCTGGGTGCCCGCCGGTGTGGATGTCGAGATCCCACTCCAGGCCTATTTCCGCATCAATGCCCAGAGCTTGGGCCAATTCGAACGCACGATCATCATCGCCGAAGAAGGCAGCAACGTCCACTATATCGAAGGATGTACGGCGCCACAGTACACCGAGGCCGCGCTCCACACCGGCGTGATCGAGATCTTCGTCAAGAAGGGCGCCCACGCACGCTACACCACCATCCAGAACTGGTCGCGCAATGTCTATAATCTGGTCACGCAGCGCGCCCTTGTCGACGAGGACGGGCTGATGGAGTGGGTCGACGGTAACCTGGGCAGCGGCGTGACAATGAAATATCCTGCCGTGATCTTGAGGGGCCCACGCGCCCGCGGCGAGGTGCTCTCGATCGCCTTTGCCGGCGACAACCAGCACTATGACGCCGGCGCCAAGGCGATTCACCTCGCGCCCAACACCAGCTCGATGATCACGTCGAAGTCGATCAGCAAGGGCAATGGGCGCTCCGGCTTCCGCGGCCTGGTGCGTGTTGCCCGCGGCGCGGAGGGCGCGCAGTCCAAAGTCGTCTGCGATGCCCTGTTGCTCGATCCCGAGTCGCGCTCGGACACCTATCCTTACATCGATGTGTCCGAGGACGATGTCCAGATCGAGCATGAGGCCACGGTCAGCAAGATCAGCGAGGATCAGCTCTTCTACCTGATGAGCCGTGGGCTGAGCGAGACGCAAGCTGCGGCGATCATCATCAACGGCTTCCTGGAGCCCTTCATCAAGGAACTGCCGATGGAATACGCGGTTGAACTCAACCGCCTGGTGCAGTTGCAGATGGAAGGGTCGGTGGGCTAGAGGAGGCATGATGATCGAACGTCTCGATGAATCCCTACCGGATATCGGCGTGACGCCGCAAACGGCGCAGATCCTGGCGCCAGGGCCTAAGTCCGTAGCGCTGCTGTCTGATCTGTATGACGAGCCCGATTGGATGCGCCAGGCCCGCCACGAGGCTTGGCAGCAGTACGAGGCAATGGACCTTCCCGATCCCAAGGAGGAGGCCTGGCGCCGGACGGATCTCAAGGCCTATCCACTGGACTCGCTGCGCGTCGTGCTGTCGGCGCGCGAGCTTGACGGAATCTACGATCTGCCACCGTGCTGGGATTACGCGCTTGCGCCCGTAGACCAGGTATCGGGCGCGCTGGTGCACTGCAACGGGGCTCGGACATACGCCATAATGCGCCGTGATGATGCCCTTAGTGGCGTGATTCTGGAGGATCTGCACATCGCTCTCAAAACCCACGGCGACCTGATCCGCGGCACCTGGATGCGCGGCGCTACAACGCGTCCCGGTTTCAACAAGTTCACGGCGCTCAATGCAGCGCTCTGGCACGGCGGCACGTTCATTCACGTGCCAGCCGGTGTGCGCGTTGCGCGCCCCCTGCAGTCGCTAGTCGCTCTGGATGCCGAAGGTGGCACCAACCTCCACCACACTTTGATCATCGCCGAGCCCGGAAGCCGTGTGACCCTCATTCAGGACCGTGTTTCACAAGATAGCCAGCCCGAGCTCAACGCAGAGGTGGTGGAGATCTACGCCGGCGCCGGCGCCTGGGTACGCTACGTGAGCCTGCAGCATTGGAGCGAGCACCGCTATTCGGTCACGGTGCAGGAAGCCCGCGTCGCGGAGAATGCCAACTTCGTCTGGGTGGCTGGCTCGCTTGGGGGCAAGATGACTAAGGACTTCCTCCGCAGCGACTTGGTCGCGGAAGGGGCCCGCTCGATGATGGCTGGGTTCAGCTTCGTGCACAGCGACCAACACCTGGATCAGAGCACCTATCAGCATCACCGAGCGCCTAATACCCACAGTGACCTGCTCTATCGAAACATCCTGAAGGATCAGACACGCACGGTCTTTTACGGTATGATCCGGGTGGAGCCCGAGGCGAGCGGAAACACCATGGCTTATCAGGCCAACAACAACCTCCTGCTCAGCGACGCACGGGCGCACGCAATCCCGGGACTAGAGATCCTGGCCAACGACGTACGCTGCAGCCACGGCGCGACGGTATCTCGGATCGATGATGAGGAACGCTTCTACCTGGAGGCGCGGGGATTGCCCAAGCCTGAGGCCCAAAGCCTTATCGCCCAGGGCTTCATCCGCCCGATCATCGAGCGGATGCCGCTAGCGCACATCCGGCAACGGGTCGAAGACGAGATCGCCGAGCGCTTCTGGCTCTAGCGGGGACTGCTTCACACAGAAAGGAGAGCGCACGCGGGCCTGCGTGCGCTCTCCTTTCTGTGTAGGGCGGGTGGGGGTCGAACCCACACGCTCTTTCGAGCAGAGGATTTTAAGTCCCCGGCGTCTGCCAATTCCGCCACCGCCCCACGCTCTCCCTCCAATAACACAAACGGGCATCTTGACGATGCCCGCAAAGCACTGGAGAGATGAGAGGCGACGGTCGGAATCGAACCGACGAATAAGGCTTTTGCAGAGCCCTGCCTTGCCGCTTGGCTACGTCGCCGAGAGCGGGCTAAGGGATTCGAACCCTTGACCTTCTCCTTGGCAAGGAGACATTCTACCGCTGAACTAAGCCCGCGTACGTTTCGGATTATACAACAAAGCTTAGGATTTGGCAACCCCAAACCGAAGTCCGTCAACGACTCCCCGTGAGCCTTGTCCTAGCGTCCAGACGTCATGCAACCCGCCCAACATGAACGTCCGACGTCCGATGCCGCTTGACTTTCCCCGCGTCCTGTGTTATAAAGAGAACGTCACAGGCTGAGATCGGGAAAGTAGATGCTCGGACGCGGTTGCAGAGAGCCGGCGATTGGTGCGAGTCCGGTACCGACGAGAGCATTGAATGGACCCAGGAGCTGCTCGCCGAAAGCAGGGGTGTCAAAAGGCGACACCCATCGCAAGTAGTCCGAGACGGAGACGCCACCGTTATCAGGGCGTAGGGTATCGCACAACATCGCTGTTGGGCCGTGCCCGAAACGAGTGAGGCTGGCTGGACTCAACAACGCGCTAACTCAGCGCGTTTTTTGTTGGGGCAGAGGGCCTAACGAGGGTGGCACCACGGGCAATCGAACGCTCGTCCCTTCTGGGGATGGGCGTTTTGTTGTTTTCGGGCTGGATGGAGAAGGAGAAAGAGAATGAGCGAAGCAAAGAAGCGAATCCTAACGGGCGACCGTCCTACCGGCAAGCTGCATCTGGGCCACTACGTGGGTAGCATGAAAAACCGCGTCGCGCTGCAGGATGCCTACGAGTGCTACTTTATCATTGCGGACCTACACACGCTGACAACAAAGTCTGAGAAGGAGCACCTGGCGGAGCTGGACGACAACATCTACAACGTCGTCCTCGACTACCTCGCCGTAGGCATCGACCCGGAGAAAAGCGTGATCTTTCTGCAATCGGCCATCCCCGAGGAGTACGAACTCGCACTACTCTTGGGGAACCTTGTCACACTACCCCGCCTCTCACGCCTCCCCAGCATCAAGGACATGGCGCGTGCCGCGAACATGGACGACGAGACCGTACCCTTCGGCCTGATCGGCTACCCGGTTCTGCAGGCCGCGGACATTCTGTTACCCCGTGCCAACCTCGTCCCCGTGGGTAAGGATAACGAGGCACACGTCGAAATCACACGCGAGATCGCGCGCCGGTTCAACCGGATGTACGACGTCGAAGTCTTCCCATTGCCGGATGTCATGATCGGCGAGGTCCCCTCGCTTATCGGCACGGACGGGCAAGCCAAGATGAGCAAGTCTCTCGGCAACGCCATCATGCTCTCCGATGACGCCAAGGCGGTCGAGGAGAAGGTGCGCGGGATGTATACCGATCCCAACCGCATCCGCGCTGACGTTCCCGGAAGGGTCGACGGTAACCCCGTCTTCATCTACCACGACGCCTTCAACCCGAACGTCGAGGAGGTCAACGACCTCAAAGAGCGCTATCTCCTGGGCAAAGTGGGGGATGTCGAGGTGAAGCGCAAGCTGGCTCGCGCCATCAACACCTTTCTCGATCCGATCCGCGAGCGCCGCGCGGCCTACGTCGCGAAGCCGGGCCTCGTCGAGGAGGTGCTCGTCGAGGGCACGCGGCGAATGCAGCGCGAGGCCGAGACGACGCTCAGCATGGTCTATGAGGCGATGGGGCTAACGGGTCTGCGGCTGCGCCGGGTGTTACAGGGCAGATCCGACGCGTTCCGGCTGCGGACCGAAGCATAGGCACAATCACGCCTTAGCAAGACCAAAGGAGCAGTCGATGTACATCACAAGCGTGCGACTCCACACTGAGTACTATCCGACGAACCAGTATTACCCATTCAATGTGCCGATCCTCCGGACCACGTCACAGATCACGTTCCGAAGCCCTGTAACCTTCTTCGTCGGCGACAACGGGTCGGGCAAATCGACGCTCCTGGAGGCTATCACACGCAAGTGCGGCATGCATACCTGGGACCAGCCCAAGCGCCACATCGCACACGAGAACCCTTACGAGACCCGCCTCGCCGACTTCATCGACGTAGCCTGGAGCGACGAGCGCGTGGCGGGATCGCTCTTCAGAGCGGAGACCTTCCGCGAGCTGGCAGACTTTCTGGACGATGTCGCCGTGTGCGATCCCGGGCGGCTCCAATACCACGGGGGAAGGATGCTCAACACGCTCTCCCACGGGCAAGGGATGCTGACCTATTTCCGCGGACGATTCGACCGCAAGGGGCTCTATCTTCTGGATGAGCCCGAGGCGGCGCTGTCGCCCAAGAGCCAGGTGGCGTTTCTCGGGCTCTTGGAGGCCTTTGTCGCGGCGGGACAGGCGCAGTTTATTATCGCGACACATTCGCCGATCCTGCTCTCGCTGCCCAGAGCCCGGATCTTCAGTTTCGATGGACCCCGCGTCCAGGAGGTGGATTACGAGGAGACAGAGCACTATAAGGTGTACGAGCAGTTCTTTGCGGCCCGCCGGATAGGGACGTGCCAACTCGAGGCGAGGGGGGATAGCAGCGCCGCGTGCGCACTGCTGACCGAGGGCATATCGCCCGAGCTGATGACCGTTGAGGAATAGCCTAATCGGGAATCACATTTCAGAAGAAGGAGACTGCGATGAACCAGTATAAGTATCTACTCTCTGAGAAGGAAATGCCGACACAATGGTACAACATCCTGGCGGATATGAAGAACCCCCCGCCACCCTACCTGCACCCGGCGACACTGAACGTCATGACGCCGGACGACCTTGCGCCGGTGTTCCCGGCAGGGTGCATCGAGCAGGAAGCCAGCCACGAGCGCTTCATCGATATCCCTGAAGAAGTCCAGGATATCCTGAAAATGTCGCGCCCATCCCCGCTCATCCGAGCACACCGGTGGGAACAGGCGCTCGACACACCGGCGAAGATCTACTACAAGTGGGAGGGCGTGAGCCCCGCCGGTAGCCACAAATTGAACACGGCGATTGCCCAGGCTTATTACGCCAAGCAGGAAGGATTGACGGGCTTCGCTACCGAGACCGGTGCCGGGCAGTGGGGGTGCGCTCTCAGTCTGGCGGGCGCCTACTTCGGCCTGAAGATCAAGGTCTTCATGGTTGCTGTCTCCTACCGGCAGAAGCCCTACCGGCGCGTGATGATGGAGACATGGGGCGCCGAGGTGGTGCCCAGCCCAAGCTCAGAGACCCACGCCGGGCGTGCGATGCTCGAGCAAGACCCCGAGACGCCGGGCAGCCTGGGTATGGCGATCAGCGATGCACTGGAATACGCGATGACGCATGAGGGGTATAAGTACTCGCTGGGCAGCGTCGTCAATTTCGTGCTGCTCCACCAGACCATCATCGGGCTGGAAGCGATGAAGCAGTTGGAGATGGCGGGCGACAGCCCGGACATCCTCATCGGCTGCGCAGGCGGCGGCAGCAACGCCGCGGGCCTGATCTATCCCTTCATGCGGCGCAAGCTCACGGGCGAAACCCCCAACGTGCGCGCGATCTTTGTCGAATCTACGGCGTGCCCGAGCATGACCCGCGGCACCTACGCCTACGACTGGGGTGACACGGCCAAGACCGGCCCGGTCGCCAAGATGCACACCGTGGGCCACGGCTTCGTCCCTGCCCCTGTGCACGCCGGCGGGCTGCGCTACCACGGCATCGCGCCGACGATCTCATCACTGCTGAACGATGGGATGGCCGAGGCCCGAGCCTATCATCAGAACGCCGTCTTCGAGGCTGCCCTCAGTTTCAGCAAGGCCGAAGGCACGATCGTGGCGCCGGAGACGGCGCACGCCGTCCGCGCCGCCTACGACGAGGCGCTAGCCTGCAAGGAATCAGGCGAGTCCAAGGTCATCGTTTTCAACGCCAGCGGCCATGGGCACTTCGACCTCGCGGCCTATGACGCCTATCACCGGCGCGCACTCGACGACTACCAGCTTGAGGAAGCCAAACTAGCAGCCGCGCTCGAAGCACTGCCCGCGGCAAAGTAGACTCCACACGGCAAATAGACCTTTGAGCTCTTCAGAAGAGCTCAAAGGTCTTTCCCACTACGCGCCGATCTCTGACAGCCGCCGCGTCTGATCGTCCAGCGACAGCGCTTCGATGAACTGGTCGATGTCGCCAGCCATCACACCGGGCAAATTGTAGGACGTCACACCGACCCGATGGTCGGTCACGCGGTTCTGCGGGAAGTTGTAAGTGCGGATTTTCTCACTTCGATCGCCCATCCCCACCTGCGACCGGCGCGCCTGCTCGAGCTCGGAGACCTGCTTCAGTCGCTCGATCTCGTACAGCCGGGCGCGGAGGACGCTCATCGCCCGGAGCTTGTTCTGTGTCAGAGACCGCTCACTTTCGCACGTGACCACCATACCGGTGGGCTTATAAAGAATACGCACAGCGGTGTCGTTCTTCTGCATATGCTGTCCGCCGGGGCCGGAGGAACCATAGTTGGTCATCTCGATATCATTGGGGTTGATGGTAACCTCGACCTCGTCAACCTCCGGAAGCACTGCCACCGTCACCGTCGACGTGTGAATCCGCCCGCTAGATTCGGTGGCCGGCACACGCTGCACCCGGTGGACGCCGCTCTCATACTTGAGCCGCGAATAGGCGCCCTTGCCCTCGATCGCGAAAATCATCTCCTTATAGCCGCCGATGCCGGTGCGGTTCTCGGAGATGATGTGCGTCTTCCACCCGGACTGCAGTTCCGCATAGCGGGTGTACATCCGGACCAACTCGGCGGCAAAGAGCCCCGCCTCATCCCCACCGGCGCCCGCGCGGATCTCCATGATCACGTCGCGCTCATCTCGAGGGTCCTTGGGCACGAGCAGCACCCGCAGCTTGTCCTGTAGCACATCGCGACGCTCGGTGAGGCTCTCCAGCTCCTCCTGCGCCATATCGCGCAGCGCCGGATCGCTGTCTTCCAGCATTGCTTCGGCGCCCTCGATTTCCCCAAGAACCGCACGATATTCGCGGTAGATACTCACCCTATCCTCGAGGTCCGCCCGCTCGATGGCGAGGTCCGTCACCTTCTCATAGTCCTGGGCGATAACCGGATCGGCCATCTGGCGTGTCAGTTCCTGATACCGCTCCTCAAGCACGCCCAGTCTCTCTAGCATTCTCTGCGTATCCACGGCGCTCCATCCCCTTCCTGGCATGACAGACGGCCCGTTCACGCGGGCCGTCAAGAGTGCCATCTAAGTGGGCCCACCAGGATTTGAACCTGGAACCGACCGGTTATGAGCCGGCTGCTCTAACCATTGAGCTATGAGCCCGATAGAGCGGGCGACGGGAATCGAACCCGTATCTTTAGCTTGGAAGGCTAAGGCTCTACCATTAAGCAACGCCCGCACACTCGGACATTATACCACAGCCATAGGACGTGACAACGGACCGCGAAGCAGTCTCGGTGCGGAGACTTCCTTCGCCGTCCGAGGCGCGTCCCCAGCGCCAGAATGCAGACAACGCCCTAGAGCACCGTCCTAGTCCCCCCAAAAAAGTGCCGGAGGTTCTCTGCAGTCCCCGGCACTGGGAAGGCTATCCAATCTCCTCCAGATACTCCCGCAAGCCGTGGCGCACGGCGTACGCCGCGGCCTCGGCGCGGTTCGTCAGATCAAGCTTCGACAGGATGCTACTCACGTAGTTGCGCACTGTGCCCTCGCCAAGGAACAACTCCTTGGCGATCTCCTTGTTCGTTTTTCCGTGCGAGACTAGCCCGAGCACCCGTAGTTCCTGCTCAGTCAGATCCTTGAACGCCGCCGCCTGCTCTTGACGGCTCGCCTCGCGCACCCGCTCCAACACGCGCTGCGTCACCGCCGGGTCCAGCAATGCGTCGCCCCCGGCGACGCGCCGGACGGCCCGCACCAGGTCCTCCCCCCCCCCTTGCTTCAGGACATACCCCGCAGCGCCCGCCCCGATCGCGTCGAAGAGCATCTCATCCTCAGCATAGGACGTCAACATCAGGACATGGACATCAGGAAGCTTCGCCTTAATCTCGCGACACGCCTCGATCCCATTTCTGCCCGGCATGCGGATATCCATCACGACAACATCGGGGTTGTGCTGCAGCGACTTCGCCACGGCCTCTTCCGCCGAAGCAGCTTCGTCGACAACCGCGAAATCGGGCTGATTGCTCAGCAGCGTCCGCAGCCCCAGCCGTACGATCTCGTGATCGTCCACCACAAGGATTCTGTAGGTCATGTGCCCACCTCACGCATACGGTACCGTCAGATCAAAGGTCACGCCCGCTCCGGGCGCGCTCTCGATGCGCAGCGTGCCATCAAGCAGCCGCGTCCGCTCGCGGATATTGCGCAACCCATAGCCCTTGCCGATCAGCAGCTTCTCCATCCCGACCCCATCATCCGAGATCATCAGGGTGAGGCTATCGGTGTCGTAGGCGAGTCGCACCCTGACCCAGCGCGCCTGCGCGTGCTTGGCCGTGTTGGCCAATGCCTCGCGCACAATCTGCAGGATGTGCCGACGGCGGGCCATCGAATGGATAGGGTGCACCGTCCCCGTCACCTCGAACTCGGTCTGCAGCAGCGTGTTGACGTGGAAATCGCGCAGCAGGTGCTCGATCCCCGGCTGGAGATCGTCGTCGGGCATGTCGCCGCGGAGATCGAAGATGTACCGACGGATGTCCTGGATCGTGAAGTTGAGGTTATCGATCACGCGCCCCACCTGCCCCTGAGCGCGATCGGGATCGCTGCGGATCACGGGCACGATGCTCTCCAACAGCAAACCGGCGGCATAGATCGACTGGATGATCCCATCGTGCAGATCGCGCCCGATGCGCTCGCGATCCTCAGCCATCGCCTGAAGTCGCTCCACCCCCTCAACCCACTGCTCGATCTCGTGATGGATCGTCGTCAACGAGCGTACCAGCCCGACCGTGATGCCCGCCCCCACGGCCGCCCAGACCCACCCCGTCACCGCGGAGTCGACTAGGTGAAAGCCAAACCGGTCGGCGACAAACGAATCCACCCCCGGCACCATCACCAGATTAAGCAGCCCGAAGATCGCCATCGTGATCTCGATGAGCTGCAATGCCGGGCGGATGCGCATGCGGAGAACACTATCGAGCGACTGGTAACTCTGCCGCCGGAGGCCGATTGCGGTCAGGAGGCCACCGGGGAGGGCCAACAGATAACGGGCTAACACCACCGTCGTGCCGGCAAGCGCTGCCTGATCGACGCTGAAGGCCCACAGCGCTAGCAGATAGGACCCCAACCAGAGCCCGCTCAGGACCATCCACAGTATCCGGCTGCGCCTGCGATAAACGTCCTCGGACATAAACGTCTGCAGCCCGAAGACCAGCAGGCAGGTGTAGGCCGACGCCAGGATGACCGGGGGCACCACCACGGGCAGAAACGCCCCCGCCGGCAGGAGCAGCGCAATGATCTCGTACCAGGCATAGAGCGCCTCGCCGATCGCGAACCCACCCAACCAACCCAGGTGTCGAGCGAGCGATATGCGACGGCTGCGGTAGTGCAGGAAATTCACGGTCAAGCCCAGGGTGAAGAACACCAACCCGTGAACAAAATGCCCTAGGACAGCCGCAATCGTCATCTATCCCACCTTGAGGCTCGCATCTCGCTATGCCCAAGATGCCGGTAGCTGCAGTATACCACGCGCGGGGTGCGGATCAAACGCGCGCTTACCTATCCCCCCAAGAGGCGCCCCCTCCAATTAGCACTTTTTCCCCCACTCGCGCTATACTGCCCCCTATGGAGATCTTCGAACACAGCCGTCAGGACCAGATCAAACGCGAGGCGCCCCTCGCGGCGCGGATGCGCCCCCGTACGCTCGACGAGGTGGTGGGACAGGCGCACATCATCGGCCCGGGCAAGCTACTACGCCGCGCGATCGAGGCCGACCGCCTGTTCACGTCGATCCTCTTTTGGGGCCCGCCCGGCGTTGGCAAAACGACGCTGGCCGCAGTGATCGCCAACACCACCCAGTCGCACTTCGAGACGCTCAACGCGGTGCTCGCCGGGGTCGCCGACCTGCGCAAACTCGTCGAGGCAGCCCGTGAGCGCCGCGCGATGTATGGCACGCGCACGCTCCTGATGGTCGACGAGATCCACCGCTGGAACAAGGCGCAGCAGGACGGTCTGCTCCCCGTCGTCGAGGACGGCACGGTCACGCTGATCGGCGCAACGACGGAGAACCCCTACTTCTCGATCATCTCGCCCCTCCTCAGCCGGTCACGCATCTTTCGCTTCATCGCACTCACGGTCGAGGAGATCGAGGATCTGATCGTCCGCGCCGTCCACGACAAGGACCGCGGCTATGGGCGGCGCACCATCACGCTCGATCCCGATGCGCTCCGGCATCTGGCTGAGTTCGCCGACGGAGATGTGCGCAGTGCGCTCAACGCGCTCGAGCTGGCCGTGGAATCCACCCCTCCAGACGACAATGGCATGCTGCACATCACCCTAGCGGTGGCGGAGGAGTCGATCCAGCGCCGGGCGATGCAGTACGACAAGTCAGGCGACGAACACTACAACACCGCAAGCGCCTTCATCAAGTCGATCCGCGGCTCGGACCCCGACGCGGCGCTGTATTACCTCGCCAAGATGGTCCTGGCAGGCGAGGATCCGCGGTTCATCTTCCGGCGGCTGCTGATCTCCTCCGCCGAGGATATCGGGCTGGCCTCGCCGATGGCCATCGCCGTCGTCAATGCGTGCGCCCAGGCGTTTGAGTGGGTGGGGATGCCCGAGGGCCAGTATCACCTGGCGGAGGCGACGCTCTATCTCGCGACCTCGCCCAAGTCTAACAGCGCCGGTGCCTATTTCGAGACGCGGAGCTACGTCGAGGAGCATGGCTATCTCCCGCCCCCGGTCGCCATCCGCGACCAAAACACGCTACTGGGCGAGGAGCGTGCGACGGCCCCCGGTTACAAGTACCCGCACGACTTCCCAGGCGGCTGGGTTGCCCAGCGCTATCTGCCCGAAGGCATCGAAGGCGGATGGTACAAGCCCAAATCGATCGGCTATGAGGAGCGCATCGCCGAGTTCCTGAGAAAACTGCGCGAAAAGCGCTGACCCTCTCCCCGTATGCCAAACCCGTGGTATGATCATGGATGAAACAACACGCCGGGGTGAAAGCGAATGACCGACCCTATTACGAAACGAGTGACCCAGATACTCAGCGAGTCCGAGCATATCCTCGTCCCGTTGGACGAGCTCTACGACCGTCTCGCCAACGAAGGGCTGATGGTGTGGATGACGCCAGAGCTGCTGGAGCAGTTCCTGATGTCGGACGACACGTTCGAGATCTATGAGGGATTGGCCGATTCGGACCTGTTCAACCCGATGGTCCAGTCCGAGCTGCAGACACGCGGGCTTCTCGGCGGGCCACTGGTGATGCTTCAGGAGCGCGCGACGTCCGGCGATGAGGTCCTGATGGACATGCTGCTGCACCTCCAGGAGATGAACACCGCGCTGGAGACTGCCTGGCAGCTCAGGCCCGAGAACAACCCTGACATCGAGGCGGAACTGCTCAATCTCCTGATGATGGGCGACATGCTCGAGCGGGAGATCAAGCGTGCGCTCGACACCGGCAGCATTGTCGTCGAGCTGGACCCCAACCATGACAAGTCGGATCTGGGAACGGGCTAAACGCTCGGTGAACGACAGCACTGAGGATCGAGACGGGGAGGTGTCAACACCTCCCCGTCTCGTTTTCTGCTGTCCCGAAGATACCTCACCGCACCAACGTTCCCGGCGGATCTGTGATCCGCCATCCAGCACAGCCCAGATCGGCGGATCACGGATCCGCCGCAGACGTATCCTCAATAACGCACTTTCAGGCCAGACTCCACTGTATCAGGGTAGCGTCCCTTCCCTGGTCCTGGTGTTCCTGGTGCTAGAGCTTCTTATAGTTGCCTGCGGCGCACGGACCGGCCGCCTAGACCGGATCACGGCCTCGGGGGTGCTCCGCGTGGCGATGGACCCTTCGTTCCCGCCCTTTGAACATATCAGCGCCGACGACCGAATCGTGGGGCTCGATGCGGACCTAGCGCATGCCATTGCTCGACACCTGGGCGTCGAGGCGCATACAGTCACGACGGCCTACGATGCCCTGTATGACGCGCTGACCGCCGACCGCGCCGATGTCATCATCTCGGCGCTCTATCCGGATCCCGCACGCAGCAAGGACTTCGCCTTCAGCGCGCCCTACTTCGACGCCGGCCTGGTGTTCATGACACTGGACGGCGCGGCGATTTCGTCCGTCGATGACCTGAAGGGGAAACCGGTGGCGTGTGTCTTCGGCACCGCCGGGCATATGCAGACGCTGCTATGGCAGGAAACACTCGATCCGCCGCCTATGGTCATCACGGTCGAGGAACCCGGTGCCCTCGCGCTACTGCTCTATGACAGGGAGATCAGCGCCGCGGTCGTCGACCACGTGTCGGCGCGGATCGCAGAAAGCCGGGATTCGGATCTTCGGGTTATCACCCCACCGTTCAGCCCCGAGCCCTATGTCGTCGCCGTCAGGCGTGACGATGGTGCGCTCCTCGAGGCGATCGACAGCGCGCTGCAGGCGCTGGAGGCCGACGGCACGCTGGACTCCCTGACCTCCCGCTGGCTGAGGTAGCACGTTCTGTCAGTGGCGTGGACTTCCCAGGCGATCCGATGCCTGGAGTCACTGGCACTTCCGGGAAACGATCGGGGCCCGTAGCCAGTGATCCGGCTATAGGTACCGTGGACTAAGGAAGGGGCCCGGCTCCCCGAGACACGAGCTTTGACATTCACCCACCCCCAAGTAGAATGCTGCAGGTGCAGCACAACACGACAGTCGAATGCAGAGGGGAGACACAGGCATGACAGAAGTCCACGTATCCGAGCATCCGCTGGTCAAACACAAGCTCACACTCCTCCGAGACAAGAACACCGATTCGAAGCGATTCCGCGAGCTGATCCGCGAAATCACCCTGCTCATTGCCTACGAAGCGCTCAGCGATCTGGCTGTCTGCCCCAAGGAGATCGAGACGCCCCTAACGGCGACCACCGGCTACAAGCTCGCTGAACCGATCGGCCTGGTCCCGATCCTCCGCTCCGGTTTGGGGATGGTCGAGGGCATCTGGGAGATGATCCCCTCGGCGGAGGTCTGGCATATCGGCCTCTTCCGCGACGAGAAGACGCTCCGCCCTGTCTCTTACTACAACCGGCTCCCGATCCACCCGACGGTCTCTGTCTGTCTTATCTTGGACCCGATGCTCGCAACCGGCGGCTCGGCGGTCAAGACCGTCGAGATCCTGAAGAACTGGGGCGCCCACCGTATCAAGTTCCTGGGCCTGATTGGCGCTCCCGAGGGCGTCGCTGCCCTCACCGCGGCACATCCCGACGTTGACATCTATCTCGCAGCGCTCGACAGCCACCTCAACGAGCATGCGTATATCGTGCCGGGATTGGGTGACGCTGGCGACCGCCAGTTCGGCACGGCGTAGTACGTGTGACCGCGAGCGTCAGAACGCTCATGGTCACACTTTGTATGATCTAGCAGATTAGGGAGACACCCACCAGCATGCCATACGGGCTCGAGTATGCGCTGGTCCTCGCTGTCGGCGGCGTGATCGCCCTCATCGTGACGCCGCTGATGGGAAGGCTCGGGGTGCGCCTGAACATCGTCGCCACGCCGGGGGGGCGAAGGCGCCATAGCGGCGTCGTATCGCGCCTGGGCGGCGTGGGCCTTGCACTGGGCTTCTTCGGCGCGCTGGCTGTCTCGCGCCTCGTGTCGATTCCGACAGCGGATCCCAACGAGACCCGGCGCTTCTGGGGTCTGGCAATCGGCGGCGCGTTGATGGCAATCGTTGGCCTGATCGACGACCGCTTCGAGCTTCCCCCAGGCACGGAGTACCTGGGCTATCTGCTGGCAGCCATCGTCGCGACGGCGAGCCTCATCATCCTCGAGCGGTTCAACAATCCGATCACCAATGCGACTGTCATACTGCCGGCGCTGCTCTACGTACCGCTGACGCTGTTCTGGATGACAGGCATGATCGTTACTGTCAACTGGCTCGACGGGCTGGATGGGCTGGCAGCCGGCGTATCGGCGATCCTCGCGGCGATCCTCGCCATCCATATGATTCGCAGCGGGCAGCCCAGCGTCGTGCCCCAGGCGCTGGCCCTGCTCGGGGCGGCGGCAGGTTTCCTGGTCTACAACGCCTCGCCGGCGAGAGTTCACCTGGGCAGCAATGGCGCCTTCTTCCTTGGATATGTCATGGCGGCGCTGGGACTCATCGGCGGAGGCCGCGTGGCGACGGTGCTCCTGGTGATGGGCATCCCGATCGTCGACGTGGCGTGGACGATCGTGGACCGCTGGCGGCACGGAGCAAGCCCCTTCCGAGGCGACCGGCGCCACCTCCACTTCAGGCTGCAGGACGCCGGCATATCGACGCATACCATCGTCTTCATCTACTGGGCCTTCTGCGCGATCGCAGGGACGTTGGGGCTTGTGCTCTCGTCACGGCTCTACAAACTCGTCGCGCTGGGGCTCCTCGCGGCCATCACGGTGCTGCTGCTGCTCTATCTGAGCCGCACGCACAAAGGCAATGACGGCTAGAGGCGCCAGGCGCTGCACATCCCTGTGCATCTCCCTCGCCCTCCTTCTGGCGGCGTGTATGCCACAGTCGACGCCGAAGCCCCTTGCTACGACACCGCCACCGATCCCCACGCAGAGACCTACACCGACGATAGAGCGTGAAGACACCGCCCAGCGCCTGACGGTCTGCACGCTCGAGCCTGAGGCCGCGAGCCCCTTTGTGACCTCGCCATCCGGCAGCGATCTCCTGGCGCTCTTCCTCGAGGAGGCCGTCGAGCGCGTGGCCTACGGTTGGGAGGCGCGGCTGGTCGAGCGCGTGCCCTCCGTCGAATCTGGCGACGTCATAACTCGCCTCGTGCCGATAACCAGCGGGATGCGGTACGCGGATGCATTGGGTTTCGTCCACCAAGCCACGAACGCAGAGGCGACTGGGCTCCCCCAGCTCGTCGTAACCTTCACACTGAAATCAGATCTGCTCTGGTCTGACGGCACACCCATCACTGCCAAGGACGCCCTTCTGGGCTACCATCTGGCGCAACTGCCGGAGGCCCAGGGGCGTTGGCGGGAGCTGGCGGAACGTACGGCGCAGTTCATCGTCGTCAACGATCGAACGCTGCGCTGGGAGGGCATACCGGGTTACCTGAGCAGCGCTTTTCCGGGCTTCCTCTTTCCGTTGCAGCCGGCTCACAGGTGGCAGGGACACACCCTCGCCAGCATCGCCAACGACCGCACCCCACCGGCCACAGGTCCCTTCCGCATCGTGGCGTGGGAGGCGGGACGTGAGGTGCGCCTGGAGCCCAACGGCAACTACAGCGGCCCTGTGCCGCTGTTGGAACAGATCACCTTCCGCTTCCCAGTAACCACGCCGGACTCATGGACCCAGCTCATGGCGGATGGACCATGCGATATCGTGTTGCCCTATCCCGTGGGCCAGACCGCGTGGCAGCCTTGGGCCAGACTCGCCGCCGCCGGAGGTGCCACGATGTGGGCCGACGTTGCGCCAACCGTCCTGCGACTTGAGTTCAACCCGCTGCCGGTGCCCGCGCCGACCGAGGACCCCGCCACTGTGGTCGCCTCGCCGCTGCAGGACATCCAGGTGCGACAAGCGCTAGCAGGCTGCGTGAGCCGGCAGCGCTTGGCCCAGGCGCTCCCAGCAGAGGCGCTCGCCCCAGCCGACGGCTTCATCCCACCTAACCATCCAATCTACAAAGAGACCACCACGCTCTCGTTCAACCCTCAGGCCAGTGGGCGGCTTCTGGACTCACTCGGTTGGCGCGATCGCGATGGGGACGGCGTGCGCCAGGCGGAAGATGTGCCGGGTTTTGCTGATGGCGAGCCGTTGAGCCTCACACTGCACTTCGTCCCACCGTACTTCGTCATCGCTGCGCACGTGGCAGGCGATCTGGAGAACTGCGGCGCAGACATCGCCCTGCAGCCGATGGATGCACGGCAGCTGTACTCGGCCAGTACTGCCAGCCCGCTCTTCGGTGGGTGGTTCGAGCTGGCGCTTCTCGGCTGGCAGGCGACAGTGCCTGAGATCTGCGGGGGATGGTTGAGCGACCGCGTCCCCACCGCCGACAACGGGTGGCAGGGCGAGAACTTCAGCCGGTTCGCGTCAACGGACTACGACGCCGCGTGCGCGCGGGCGCTCTCGGCGATCGACCCTCTGGCACAGGCATCGGCCCTGGCGACAGCACAGGCCGAACTCAACAGGACGCTGCCCACGCTTTTTCTGGCCTGGCGCCCCTATTGGTTCGTGACGCGCCCAAACGTCCAGGGCATCCGCCCCGACGCGTCGGCGTATGGCACGCTGTGGAACAGCGAGGCGCTCTACATCTCGGAGGACGTCCCACAGGACTGAGGCTCACGACGCCCGCGCCGCGTTCCCCACCTCCGCCTGCCACTCCGCCAGAACCGCCTCATGCGCCGCGACAATCGCGGCCTGCGTCGCATCGAAGAGGAGCCCGCCGCCGATCCAGTCGTTGCCCTGACGGATGGTGGCTTCTTTCAGGAAATCCCGAAGTTGGGCGATCGTGAACCTCGGATCGTCACGTCGTCGTGCCTGAAGATACTCATACACAGATGCATAGGTCTCCTCATAGCGCTGCGAGATAACGCTCTCAGCGCCCATGCATCTCCATCGCCTGACCAGCTTTCTTAGCTACACGCTTCAGGAAGCGCGCTTCATCAACCACAAAGCGCTCGTGCTCGGCCTCGCCTACTTTCTCCACATCATCCCACGCCTCGATGTGAAAACTCAGCCGCTGGCCCTCAACCGCGACAAGCTCGGCGTGAACACGCACCCGCATCCCCACAGGCGTCGCTGCAAGGTGCTTCATATCGACGTGCGTGCCGACCGCCGTCTGCCCCGTCTCCAGGTGCGGGACAATAACGGCCTGCGCGGTGCCCTCCATCAGCGCGATCAGATGTGGCGTGCTCAGGACCGGGACGAGACCACTGCCGTAAGCTGCCGCGGTATCCTCCGGGCCGACGACGTACTCGATATCCGCGGTCAATCCAGGCTCAACCATCGAGAGATATCCTCCTAGGGTTAGCGCTCAACCTTGCTGGAGTTCGCTCCGGTCATCACCCCATAGCGGGCGCCAGCATCGGTACGATGAACCCGAACAGACACCAGATATCGAGCGCGACCATCACACACAGCCATCCAGCGGTCGCCACACCGTGCCACCGCCGCGGCACAAACGCGAGGCCGAAGAGTGCCAACGCTGCAGCGCCCAACATCACCATCGGCCAAAGCGGCAGATCGCCCCGGATCAGGCCAATCCCCGCCAGTGCGGCGACCATCAGCAGCAGCGCCAACGCAGTGCCCACCGCCAGTTGCCGCTCCGCCAACCGCTGCCACCCCAGCGCCCCTGCCAACGCGAGCAACGGCAACGCCGGGAAGAGGTACCGTCCCTGGTGCTGCACAAAGGTGAGGTTGTACCCTATGACCATCGCGAGCGTGATCAGCGCAGCCACCCCAAACAGAATCCACCCATCACGCTCGCGTGCATCCGGCTTGTGCCCCACGAGATCCAACACAGTCCAGGCGGCGCCGTAGACCGTCAATGACGTGAAGATCGCCAGACCCTGATAGATCCGCACGTCAAGCACGACGCCCATCCACCCGAACTGTCCCCAGAACGACCGGAACAGCGTCCAGATCGCGTCGCGAAGGAAAGGCGCCAGCCCCTGCTGCGCGATCCAGTCGGCGGTCCGCGGCTGACCCACGACGACGAGGTCGTGGCGCATGAGCCCCAGCAGGTCGGGCCAGCCATAGATCGAGACGTTGCGCAGCCACCAAATGCCCCCGAGCAGAACTGCCGGCACCAAGATGGCGACAAGCTGACGCGCCGCCCATGCCAGCGACATTCCCGCCCGCCGGAATCGCATCGCGACCAGGAGCACGGTCAACGGCAACACGCCGTAACCCGTCGTCTTGGTCAGCAGCAGCGCCCCGGCGACCAGACCCATTGCCCATGCCGGCACGGCACCGCGCAAATACCGCAGGGCAAGCCACAACCAGAGCCACAACAGCGGGAGCACCAGCGCATCATTGTTGACCGATGCCGTCATCGCCACGAACTGCGGCACGAACGCGACCAGCCCCCCGCCTAGCCAGGCAACTGCCGGCTCAGCGGGACGGAACTCGCGAAT
>JALOOJ010000142.1 GCA_025454475.1 Anaerolineae bacterium | reverse complement strand
AGCGTTGCGTCGCCAAAAACCGCGTTCCATACCGGGTCGTGTTGGAAAGCGTCGGCCAGTACGATGGCGGCCTGGGGAACGTCTTTTCCCTGTAACCGGTACAGGTTGTCCAGCTTGTCTGACATGGTGCTATCCACCTTATTGTTCCATACGTCACCGGGAAGGGACCAAGTGACATCGAGCGGTATGCGTGACGGGACACGGTGACTTAAGATCCATCGCCTGTCTCGATCTCGCTCTCCAGGTAGCGTCTATACCTTTCTGTTGCCTCAGATATCAACGCGCTCATCGAGTCGCTCTGTGGAGCGAAGAGGGTCGTCTCAACGACGGTCTGATGGCCTTTGGTTGCTCGTTTCCAGAGTCCCACGACCTGACCGCTTGCCACGATAGCCGGTCGGAACACGCCGTTTTCGTAGACGGCCTTCTCGAAATGATCGAGAGGGAGCGCAGCGCTTCGGTCTCGATAGCCGATAAGGAACTCATCGTAGGCGGGAGCCAAGTGGACCGCATGCGTATCGGCTTGGTCCGTGTGCGGGGATTCTGCGAACCAATAGATCTGCGCATCGATCTCCTCTGAGACCAGGTGCGGCTTGGCTCCCTCCAGGCCACGTCTCGCATCTCCAACCGAGAGGCCTGACCACCAGACGAAGTCCTGCAGGGTCGCCGGACCGTGGCTGGTGTAGTACCTTCTCGCGAGGTGGACCAAGGCCACTTCCCTAGGTACGGGAGCGCCTCCCGGGACGCGCGCCTCAAGGAGCGCATACGTCAGCTTGCCGTTGCGGGTCGGGCCACTGCAGATAACCCCTCCCAACTCGGCGTTGAGCAGGTGATGGTATGCTCTGCTGCCGTCGGTGGCAATCCCGGCTCCGGAGAGCTCTGAGATGACCTCGTCACGGGTCAGAGCAGGCTCGCGCTGCAACGCTCGCTCGATCAAGGCGGTGCTCGCATTGAGAATCTCTGTCGAGAGACCGAGCTGACGGTGCCTCGTTCGGACGGAGGCAGCGATCTGGGGGGCTGTCAGCGCCAAGATCCAACGGAGATCATCAGCAGCCACGAAGTGCCACGTGGGCCGCAAGAGGTGAGTGCGGATGATCTCCCCGCTGTCGATTGCGCTTTCAACAACGCGCCTCGTGGCATCCGGCAGTCGCAAGCCGATTGCCCATTTTGCCATAGGGAAGTCCTGGGCTTGCAGTGCTCCCATCCAGGAGACAACATCCTTCGGGGTCTTGGCTTTCGATGCCGCGATCCATTGGTTTCTGAGACGCGCGAGCGCGATATGGCCCACCGGCATACGTCTGTTTTCAGCCATCGTCAGAGCTCAAGGCCGGTGACATTCGTGGGGGTTAGCCATCCATCTGCGGAACTGCCCATCGTGTGGCACTAGATCAGGGCATCCTCAAGGCCTAATGCCACACCAGGATACACAGCTCAGCTTGTCAGCTTGGGCTTCAGCAACGATCACGCCCGTGTAGGGAACACCATGCTCACGGGCGAAGGCGAACGTGACGTTCTCGAGAATGGCCGGCAGCATAGCAGTGTATAGACCCCCATGTCCCACCAGGACAACGCAGCGATCCGGGTCGTTATCGTCCTGGACCAACGACTCAACGAAGGGGACGAAACGCTCCCGGATCTCATTGAAGCTCTCGCCTTCGGGCATCCGGCTGTCGTAGTTGCGGCGGATGAACCAGTCGTCCTGGACCCGGGTGTGCCATTCCCAGCCGACCGGGTCCGTGGTTCCTTCGTAGATACCCACGTTCCACTCACGAAGCGCCTCGGTGATCTCCAGAGGGGCGCGCAGGCGGTCGGCGAGAACCTGCGCTGTCTGCACGGCGCGCATGACAGGGCTGGCGTAGATCCGCTGGATAGGCAGGCCGGAGAGGCTGCGTGCCACTGCGTGCGCTTGCTCTATCCCCTCGCTGGTCAACGGATGTTTGACTCCGCTGTTGGAGAACTCATGCAACAGGTTGGCGGTACTCTCGCCGTGACGGACGAAGTAGAGTCTCATCTTGCCCTCGACATTGTTGTGTACCGGCGCTGCCTGGGATACCCAAACTCAGTTTGCGCTCTTGGGGCGGACCTGGTAGCGGATCACAGTCTTGGGCTCCTTCGCTCCGGGGCGCGACAGGTACTCCTCCTCGTGGGGACCGGCGATCTCATAGCCCTGCGCGTCGATGAAGGCATGGAGCGCCTCGATCGTTGGGCCTTCGTTTGCATACTCACCGATGTAAAGGACCTGCGCGACCGGGCCATACTCCCAGGTCTCCACGCCGACGTGAGTCTCCGGCATCTTCTGCGTGACTTCCGCTGTACCCTCCGGGATTGGTAGCGCCCACGCGGCCTCCCAGGCCTCACGCGGCACCTCGCGCCAGTTCTCGCCGGCGAACCAACGTGCACGCGGCGCTTCTATCCTGAACTCGACGCCGCGCTTCTTGAGGTCGAACTTGAGCGCATAGGCTGCACCATAGAGTGCCCTGAACACGCCCTCACCGACCTCGTTTGGGTCTCCGCGGGTGCGGACCACCGCCATCGTGCGCGGCGGGAACTGCGCTATCTCCGGGTCGGTCTTGAGCTTTCGAGACGGCATTGGTAGGGTCCTCCTGGTACCGGCTCTGTCCCGTCCACTGCAGAGGTGCCTAGACGTGCTGATCAATCAAGATCGGGTTCCCATCTGGGTCAACAATCATGAGGCTGGCCGGGCCGACGGAGCTTTCGTCTGCTTCTGAGACTATGTCAATGCCACGCTCTTTGAGCCGGCGCTGCAACTCCCTAACATCCGTGAATTCCTTGAGTTGCTGTGCATTGCTGTCCCAACCCGGGTTGAACGTGAGCAGGTTCCTATCGAACATGCCCTGGAACAATCCGATAACATGATCGCCATTCTTCATGATGAGCCAGTTCTGCGATTGGTCCCCGAGGAATACGGCGAACCCAAGCTTCTCATAGAAGCGCCTCGACGCCTCGATGTCCTTCACAGCCAAGCTAACGGAGAAAGCTCCCAGTTCCACTTTTGCCTCCAATGTCGTATACATGACAGTTGCCGCCGAGGTCGCCGCATGGGTCCTGACCCGCCATCCGGTACCCTGAGACTGGCGCGGAAACCGAGATCTGTCAAGTGAGATACGTGACCTCACCGGTTGGGGCCTCGGCAATACGGACGCTGGCCTCAGGATGGTTGCGAAACGTCATTGTTTGGTGATATAATAAAGAAATCAATCGTCAAAATAAAGGATGGAAACGGATATGCGAGTCTCGCGCGGCGTGTGGCGGGCGGTGGGACGATCAAGGCCTGCAAGGGGTTTTCTGCTTGGCGTGTTGTTGCTGACCGCCTGTGTCGGCCCTCAGGACTCTGAGGTAACAGTCTCGCCGGTGACTGTGGCACCCGTAGCGCTCGAGGTCGCACCGAGTCCAACGTTGACGGCCGAACCTGCGCCCAGCGCCACGCCAACGCCTCAGTCTACCGAGACCCCGACGCCTATGCCCACACCAACACCCACGCCGACCCCGACGCATCCGCTGATGATCGAGGTGATGCGCAAGGATGCATATCCTGGCAGCGAGCTTGTGTTCGACGAAACTTTGGCGCCCGGCGCGAACTATGACCGCTATCTGGTGTCGTATCTCTCGGAAGGGCTCAAGATCAATGCGCTCCTGACGGTTCCGAGAGGCGAGAAGCCGGAGACAGGGTGGCCCGTGGTGATCTTCAACCACGGCTACATCCCACCGGCGCAGTACCGAACGACCGAACGCTATATCGCGTACACCGATGCGTTCTCGCGCAACGGCTATATCCTGCTGCGCCCCGATTACCGCGGGCATGGCTTCTCAGAGGGCTCGCCGACGAACTCGCATGCGTCGCCGGCCTACACCATCGACGTGCTCAACGCGATGGCTTCTGTCATGGCCTACCCTGACGCCGACCCGGATCGGGTGGGCATGTGGGGGCACTCGATGGGGGGCTCGATCACGCTAAGGGCGATGGTCGTGACCGACACGATCAAGGCAGGCGTGATCTGGGCAGGGGTGACGGCGCCGTACCCGATGATCATCCAGCGTTGGGCGGAGCGGTGGGCTAACCGACCCACGCCTACACCGAATCCTGACGACACCGCCGCCGACTGGGATGATGAGATCTTCCGCCTAGATGCGGTCGAGGAGAACCGCGTCTTCTGGGACGCGATCGATCCGTTCTCCTACCTTGATGACATTTCGGGGCCGGTCCAAATACACCATGGCACCGCTGACGATTCCGTGCCGGTCGCGTACTCCGAGATCCTGCATACTGCACTTGAGGAGGCCGCGCAGGTATCGGAGCTGTTTATCTACCCGAACGACAATCACAACATCGGCAACAGCTTTGGTGTTGCGATGCAGCGGTCGGTCGCGTTCTTTGATCTGTACGTCAAGGGTGACGCACCCGACTGATGCGCCATCACCCATACACGCTTCATAACGCTCCTGAGCTGAGGTGATACCATGACTATTGAGGGAGTTGGTCTTTGGTTGGAAGCGAACCCAGGCTTGGCGCCTTGGGTTCTGGTTGGCGTGGCGTTGGCGCTTAACGCGGCTGTGCTCCTTGTCGCCCGCAATCTGATCGCGCGCGGTCTGGTCTACCTGACGCAGCGTTCGAAGACCAAAGTTGATGACATCCTGGTCAGGCACATGCGGCCCTACCGGTTCGCATGGCTCGCGCCACTCTTGCTGACGTACTACATAGCGACGTGGGTGCCGGCCTGGACCAGTGCCCTACAGGCCTTAATGCTGATTGCGATTCTCTGGCTCGTCGTGGTCACGTTCCTTGGGCTGTTCTCCGCGATCAACGTGATCTATGAGAGCGGCAGCGCCTACCGTGGCGTATCGATCCAGAGCTACCTGGATCTGGGAAAGCTGCTGACGATCGTGGTGGGCGTCATTCTGACCGCGTCGCAGATCACGGGCAAGTCCCCTGTGGTGCTGTTGAGCGGACTCGGCGCGATCACGGCGCTGCTGGTTCTGATATTTCACGACACTTTGCTCTCCTTTGTCGCGAGCCTCCAGATCCAGTCGCACGATCTGGTTCGCGAGGGCGACTGGATCGAGATGCCCGCGTATGAGGCAGACGGCATCATCGCTAATGTGGCGCTACACACGGTGAAGGTGCAGAACTGGGATAACACGATCACCGTGGTCCCGACACACAAACTGCTTGATACCCCATACCGCAACTGGCGCGGGATGACCGAGAGTGGAGGACGGCGCATTAAGCGCGCGATCCACGTGGATCTGAGCAGTGTGGCGTTCTGTGACTCGGAGATGATCGAGCGCTATCGCGGGATTGGCCTGATTCGGGATTATGTTGAGCAGCGTATTGCGAGCGTGGCGGCAGGAGGGGGGCGTGACCAGGCTTGTTTCGGGGACGTATGCGCGGAGCACGAGTTGACCAACGTCGGCGCCTTTCGTGCATATATGACTGCATACCTCAGGAGCCGCGCAGACGTGCACCAGGAGGGCGATATGATGATCCTGGTGCGACAACTCGACCCCGGCCCTATGGGACTGCCACTGGAGGTGTACGCCTTCACCAAGACGACGCAGTGGGCGCAGTACGAGGCGATTCAGGCCGAGATCTTTGAGCACTTGGTGGCGGCGGCGCCAGCCTTTGGCCTGCGCGTCTTCCAGCAGCCGACGGGCACGGACTTCCGCGCGCTCGCGGCAGCTGTGTAGCCGGACCTGGCGGTGCATCAGCCCTGACACTTTCGGGTTCGTGGTGTACACTCCGCTGAGTAGGATGAGCCGGAGGAGGGACTATGGACCTGTTCGAGGGATGTCGGGGACGGCTGTTGGCGGATGGCTTGTCATGGTTGCAGGAACCGGCTGACTGGCGGTTCGATGCGGGCGGTTTGCATATCGTGCCCTGGGAGAAGACTGATTTCTTCCGTCCCTACCAGGGGACACCCAAAGACAATGCATGCCTGCTGTATGCGCAGGTAACCGGAGACTTTACCGCGGTGACGCACGCGATTGCGGAGCTCGTGGGCTTCGGTGATGCGGCTGCGCTCACCGTGCGCGCAGCCCCTTCGCAATGGGCCAAGCTGTGCCTGGAGCGCAGTCCCATCGGCGATGTCGCCGCTGTGTCTGTGGTGACGAATCCGTGGTCCGATGACGCTAACAACGAACTGGTGCCTGGACCTGAGTGCTACCTGCGAATCACGCGGCGTGGCGATGTCTTCGGCATGCACTACAGCCTGGATGGGAGCCGATGGCGCTTCGTGCGGACCTTCGGTATGGCGTTGCCCGAGACGGTGATGGTCGGTGTGCACGCACAGGCTCCCTTCCTGGGTGGCTGCCAGGCCACGTTTGCGCGGTTTGAGCTTAGCCCACGACCGGTGATGGACTTCCGCTCGGGCGAGTAGTGACCCATCAGCGTCAGAGGAGGTATAGGGATGTCAGAGTCTACGAAGAAGGTTCCCATCGGCCTGCAGCTCTACTCGGTGCGCGACGAGGTCAGCAAGGACCTCCCCGGCGCGTTGGAGTCGGTCGCCAAGATCGGCTACGTGGGCGTTGAGCCCTACGGTTACAGCGGGGAAAAGCTCGAATGGATGGGGTGGGATCCGCGGGTGATGCGCAAGGTGCTCGACGACAACGGGCTGGCGTGTTGCGGCATGCATCTGCGGACTGAGGCGCTGATGGGCGACAATCTGCAGCGCACCATCGAGATCAACCAGATCCTTGGCAACCACTTCCTGATCGTTGCGGCAGATCAGCAGCGTATGAGCACGGTCGACCGCATCATGGAGCTGGCGGACATACTCAACCGCACAGCGGAGACGCTCAGGCCATTGGGCCTGTGGACAGGGTATCATGCCCACCCGTTCGATTTCGTGCACTTCGATGGTGTGACTGCGTGGGAGATTCTGTTCGCTAATACGGTGATGGATGTGGTGATGCAGATGGACAACGGCAACTGCGCCAACGGCGATGGAGACCCGCACGCGATCATGCGCAAGTTTCCCGGCCGCGGGCGTACGCTGCACATAAAGGACTATGGCGCCGGGCCGGATGCCGTGATCGGCGAGGGCGTCGCTGACTGGAAGGAGTTCTTCGAGATCGCCGAGACGCTGCACCACCCGGAGTGGTACGTCGTGGAGGAGGGGACCGGAACGGGTTTCGACATTCCGCGACGCAGCTTGGCCGCGCTGAGGCGGATGGGGAAGTAAGGCAGGGCTGTAGAGAAACCTGTCAGCCTTCCAGCGGTCAGTTAGGGCCTGCGAAAGTGGCAAAGCCGGATCGGCGCCTATACCGCGCTGATCCGGCTTTCCTTGTCTCGTGACGTCCTACAGCTCGCCGCGTAGGAGTCGGGCCTTCTGGGCCATGTAGTACAGAAAATCGGGCCAGCTCACATCCGGCGGAACGGTGTGGTCGATGATGGGGATGAAGCCACCTTCCTCGATCAGGGGAATGAAGGTGCGGAGGTGGGCGTCGATGGCTTCTCGTCCCCGGGCCAGCGCGCGTTTGTCGACACCGCCCCAGAGCCGCAGCGACTTTCCGAACTGCTTTCGCAGTCGGACCGGGTCCTGATCTGCGGCGCGCTCAAGGGGCCAGACAATGTCGACGCCGGCGTCCATGAGCAGCGGGATTAAGCGCTCGGGGTTGCCATCGGTGTCGACGGCGACATAGCGCACGCCGTGGGACTTGTAGAAGTCGACGACGCGTCGCATCCGCGGGTAGATGAACTCCTTGTAGGTGCGCGGGCTGAGAAGCGGGCCGGTCTTCATCGCCATATCCTCGTTCATGCAGATGTACTCGACGGTCGTCTGTTCGAGTATCGGGCGGGCGCCTTCGATCAGGAAGTCAGCATGGTGCTCCATAATGGCGTGGACGAGATCCGGCTGATCGTACCAGGCATACGATAGCCCCTCAGTACCCATCAGCTCCCGCGCCCACCAGTAGAAGCCCAGCGTAGTGCAGTTGGGGCCGAAGATCAGGGGGTGCGTGCGGGCGCGCCAGCCTGCGACTCGAAACACGTCCCAGTTGGCCTCTCGGCGCTGGGGGCTGGTAGGGTCAAATCGCTTCCTGATCGCCTTCCAGTCGTCTATGTCGTGCACAGGGAAGTCGATGAAATTGTCCATCGAGGCCCGGGTGCCGTGGGCGCTACCCTCTTTGAGCCCCCGGCGGACCATACCCTTGTGATCGCGAAAGGTAATGGTCCGGTCGTCCTCCTCAAAGACCTCGTACTCGAACCTCGGCAGCGGGTCGCCACAGAAGAAGATGAACTCCTTGGGGTCCATCCCGAGTGCGGCCTCGCCAGAAAACCAGTCCCAGTGCAATGAGGTAAGATCCAGGCCCTCGGTCTCCCAACGGTCCTGTGTCTGGCCCCAGACGCCGAGCTCCCAGTTGGGCACGTAGTCGACGGGCTGATACTCCATGACTGCGATAAAACGTTCGCGGTGGTTCACTGAATGCCTGCCTTGTGGTGAGGAACTGGGGACTGGTGAATAGGGATCGGGCAGCGACACGATCTGTCGGATTCGCGCCGAGACCCCATGAATTCCGTGTGTCTCATTATACGCCTGGTGCCACTGGAACAATCGAAAGCTGTGTGCCGTCTAGAGAACACAATAACGCTGGGAACGGTGTCAGCGTCGCTGGCACCGGTAGTGGCGACAATAGAGTGAGAGGGAGATGTATCCTATGAGACCGCGTACGACGATGACCTATGTGACGATGTTTGTCGCTTTGCTTCTGCTGAGCGCCTGTGCGACTACCTTGGCAGGCACGCCTGAGCCTGGTGATGTGGACGCAAAACCAGGGCCTGTGCTCGTTTGGCACCGAGAAGGCGGGATTGCCGGGTTCTGCGATGACCTGACGCTGTTCGCCGATGGGAGCTATACTGCTGGCACGTGCAAAGGGGCTACCCAGCAGGGCACTCTGACCTCCGAGCAGCAGGCGCTGCTCGAAGACTGGGTGACGCGATGGGGTCCATTCGCGGTTGATGAGACGGACCCCGCAGTAGCCGACGCGATGACGGTTCAGCTCTCCTTCACGGGAGAAGGGGCAGACGTAGCGACTGAGGCTGATCGCGTGGCTCTCCAGGCATTTGCCTCTGAAATTCACACCGGCGCCGTGATGGTTGGGCCGCCAACGACGCCCGCACCGGAGGTGTCCGGCCCGGTCCGCGACGAGGATCGCGCCGCCGATGCAGCCCGCGAAGCGTTGCAGAATATGACAGGTGTGGATCTGGAAGATATCCGCCTGGTAGACGTAGCCGGTCAGAACTGGTCAGATGGTTGCCTTGGGCTTGGCGGCCCTGCCGAGTCGTGCATTGCCGTCATAACGCCGGGCTACCGGGTATTGTTGGAGGCGGATGGCGAGAAGTATGCTGCTCGCACCAACAGCGACGGAACCGTGGTGCGTTTCGAGCTGCAGTCCGGTACGTTAGAATGGGAAGAGGCCGTCACCCTGATCCTTGCTGGGCGGGTGACCCAGGTCGTTCAGACGCACGCTCTTACAGTGACGCTCTATCTGGAAGACGGATCGATCGTGACCACCATAGAGCCGGTAATCGACGATGTCTTCGACGTCATCTCGCGCTGCGGTGATGCCTGCAGTGACATGATCCTGGCTACCGAGTGACCCACTGGCACGTAAAGCCGAGGTCTGTGAAGGGCCATGGCACGGGGCGTCCCGTGTCGTGGCCCTTAAGCTGCGTGACCCCGGTTGCTAACCCTAGAGCTGGCGCCCAGCGCGCTCGGAACGCAGAAGCTATGGTCACCGGGTCAGGCTGACGACAACGTAGGGAGTCTCGATCTCCAGATCGGGATAGATGACGCCGTTGCCGACAGTGTCCATCGCTTCGATGTAGTACATAAAGTCATACCGTGGATCGACGTCGTGAGCCGGCACCGTGACGGTATACAGATCGGCCTCGTCTGCAGGGAGCATCTCAAGCGTCTTGTAGTCTTCGAACTGGGTCACACTTCGGTATCTCAGGTGCACCCACTGTACCCCGGACGGGTCCTGAACTGTGGCCCGGATCGTCATTGGTTGGCCAGCCGGAGCCGTGGCAATGGCCGCATGATGGATCTTCGGCGCCTCAACATCGTCGCTAACGATGACGGCTATAGGAATCGCCGCACCTCTCATAGCCACGATCGGTTCGGGCCACGCGGTCGAAGCGCCGGCATGCGGGCGCCCAGTAGTTCCCGCGCTAGGCACCACGGCCTCCAGAGTGTAGTGCAGGCCGGGCACGACGGCGTCTCCAGGGATGACGGCCTTATAGCGCCACGGACCCACGGGATGCATAGGGATGCACCGATCCTGATGCTCGTCTGAGCTGAAGCAGACACGAACCACGAACGTCTCGTTCGGGCCACAGGCGGTCGCACGAACTTCCAGATCGTGTCCCGGTGAGGCTTTGCGCACCGGGGTGTGAGCGATCTCGACAAGCTCTTGCTTCATGGTCGTCAACTCATCCCGCCAGTGCCCCGAGAGCCCAGCTTGCTCCAGGCCCATCATCAGATCGCTGGCGTAGACGTCACCGGCGGCCTCGACGATCTGCATCCATGCGGCGATGGCTTGGGTCTCGAGGTCGATGCTGGCGTCGAGGGCGTTAAGGTCTTGCGACTGCTCGAAGAGCGCCCACTGGACGCCAGCGCGAGCTCTGCGCGCGTGATACAGTGCGAGGTAGGCTAATATCCTCAGGTCCACCATCGTGGCCGCAAACTCGCGGTTGCGGTGAGCTCCGACCCTTTCCTCCGCCAGCGCGACGTGGGTCAGCACTGCCTCGGACACACGGGCAAACCAGGCGGCGGATGCCTGAGGCCTGATCCTGGCTGAAGCTCCACCTACGATCTGGTTGTGCGCCTCATCGGCGATGCTGAGGAATTGTTCTGTGTCGCTGGGCAGCGCTGTGGCATAGTCGGGCAGGCTTCCCATATGCTGCTTCTCAACCCAGCCGCGGGTTGTCGGAAAGAGGCGGTACGGGTAGGTGTAGGCGACGATACGCGGCAGTACACGGCTGGCCAAATGGAGTCCCTGTGCCACGTGCGGCGCAGCATCCGGTCCGAAGCGGCGCACAAACTCGCGATCCCAGATCTCTGTCTGCGTGTTGGGGTTGTAACCGAGCCGACCGAACACCTGGAAGAAGTGCCAATATCGCTCGAACTCCCAGTCATAGTAGCGATGGTCGGGATGGAGCAGGTCGAACGGCTCCGCGTCGTGGTCATGAGCTGCCATCTTCGTGGCCAGCGGCTCGTTGACCTCGAACCCTTCGCCACCATACAGGTGGGTACTCTCCGCAAAGCGGCGGGCATACTCCGGATCACCCCAGAGCGTAACGCGATTCGTCCCGCCATTCCAGAGACGCCAGAGCATTGCGTAACGCTGAGGGTAGCGGAGCAGGTCGGCGTAGCTGTGCCGTCGGTTGTGCTGGTCCTGAGGATGTATGTGGGTGGGATGGAAGGGCAATCCCATCTGTTCCATCCAGACCTTGGTACAGATGCGGATCTTGATGCCCTTCTTCAGGGCCAGGTCGATGAGGTGGTCGGGGAACTCTTTGGCTCTGGCGTCGAACCTTAGATTGGGAGCATGCGTCAGTAGCACGTCATAGATCCGATCCCAGAAGGCATCCATTTCGGCTGCCTTGAGGCCAGATTCGTTGTGCATCCGGAACTGGAGGGCATCAAGGTTCGGCACACGGCAGAGCAGTTGGGTCAGCGCCGCGACGGAGTAGTCCATCAGGTTATCCTGCGTGAGACCAGTCACGCGCCAGCGCAGCGTATCCTCGCTTCCGCGCACACCGCCGGTCTGCACGCCGCCTCTGTAGATGTGGTCCCAGATGCCCAGGGTGAACCGCAACCCGCGCTCGTGCGCCATCGCGATCAGGCGGTTCAGGGCATCCAGGTTCCGCGCCTGCATCGCAGCAGTATATCCGGACACCTTAACCATCGGAAATCCCTGTACATCGAAGAAGTAGGGGTAGGGCGGGGCCATATATCCGGCGTTCTCGTAAGCCAGCAATAGCGCGAAGGTGTTGAACCGGTTCTGCGCGAGCATATCCAGGTAGCGGGCCCAGTACGCCTCGCTGTAGAACCGGCGCTCGAAGTCGGCCTTGTGCATTGTGTATATGGAGAGCCCGCGCTCTGCGACTGCTGGGTCTTCGCTGACGTCGCGGACCTCACTAAAAGGGTTACGGCGATCGGGAGCCCACCCGATGCGGTCGGCAACGTCGAGCAGGGCGTACATCAGGCCGCGGTCGTCGGCGCCCACGACGAGCCATGTCGGGGTTCCTTGCCAGGAAGTTGTACAAGTACAGAGGGCCTCCGCCGACGCAGGTATGGCGAAGCCTCCATCAGCGGCCAGCAATTCGACCGCTGGTGAGTTGGGTAGGCCGATGACCATCAGGGCGTCCCGGCGCACATCTGGGAGTTGCCCGATCTCGACAACTGAAACTCCCTGGTCTCGGAGGGCATGTTGGACCTTGGTGAGCCCATGGCGTGCCGCTGGGCCAAGGCGTGCGCCGACCAAAAGGTCGATATATACGGGATCGGCAGTGGACATCCTGGATCTCCTTACGTGCTGTATAAGTTCTCTGAGAATCGGACCTAACGACCGTGGCCTGAGGTATGCAGGTGTACCATTGTACTTGTATTAGCCTCTCAGCCATAGAGGCGGCTGATCGATCACGCAGTGGTCCGGGTCTCTCGGAGAAGGGCTTGACAAACGCGACAAAATGTATATTATATCGAAAATAATAGTACAAAACATATACAGCCGGCGGGCGATCGGGGCAGATCTGTGAGAGAGTTCGAGGCCAACCGGACACAGACACAAGAAAGAAGGGTCGAGATGGATACCTATGTCGAGAAGATCACATTGGCTCGAGCGATTGCGGCGGAGCGAACGACAGTGATGCGCCGGGAGCCGGTCATCCTGGATCAGCGCGGTATGTTGCTGCAGGCTGTGCAGTCAGGACTTCGCGGTATACGGAAGGTTCTGACTGAAGCGCTTGTCATTCCGCAGCAGAAGGTCACCTACTGTACCTTCAACCCGTCGAAGTGTTAGCGGTGTAGCCTGGCACCATATCCGAACGGCCGAGGCCCGCAGATGATCACCATCTGCGGGCCTTCGTGTTTGGTCTGATTCACACAACTCTCGCATTGCCCCTGTCGGATCGTGCCGTATACTCGTCCCAGCAGGATTCCAGCGACCGACCAAGCATCATCGCTGTGAGAGCACCACGCAAAGGAGCCAGCCTATGGAGAAACGCAGGATCCTCTTCTTGCCACGGACGAGTCTGAGCCAAGAAATCCTATCTGATCGCGCGCGATTTTTGCTGAGCGCACTGGGCGAGGTTGTCTGGAATGAGATGGAACGGGACTATACCCAGGAGGAGTTAGCCGGACTTCTGCCCGGTGTGGATGCTGTTGTGACCTCCTGGGGTACGCCGGCCTTCACGCCGGAGCTTCTGGATGTGGCGGATTGTCTGAAGATCGTCGGGCATGCGGCGGGCAGCGTAAAGCACCTGATGCCGAAGGAGGGGTACGACCGGGGCGTTGTGGTGCTCAGCGCCGCGGCGGTGATCGCGGATTCCGTTGCCGAGTACACCCTGTGGGCGATGCTGAGTATG
>JALOOJ010000333.1 GCA_025454475.1 Anaerolineae bacterium | reverse complement strand
GCCCATCCTCAGTGCGACGCGCTTCGGCTGCTGCGTCTCCACCACACGGCGGTCCTGGTGCGCAATGTAGACATTGGACGGCATCGCCAGCCTGTTTATCAGGTCCCGAACCAGCGGTGCTCTGACAAACCGCTGATAGAAACGCAGGTACAGCAGCGTGTGCTCCTCGTCCACTGGCACAAACGCCGCGGAGATGTCCTCGGGGCGCCGCGGACGGGAGCCATCGTCGACGCGATTGTAGACGTAGAAACGGAGCTTCTGATCATCTTCCCACACGACGACCGGGCCATCCACCAGGGTCCTGTTGCCGCGACCGATGCTGTTGGCGTGGACGAAGGGCAAGTGCACGACATCCAGTTGGTTCTCAATGGCCCGCGTGTAGTGTGTCCGCCACGGGTCAATGACCTGCCCATAGGAAAAGCCATCCGCCAGCTCGTCAAAGAACCGCGGACCTTGCGGGTCAGGAGGTCCCTCGCCCCACCAGATCCAGATGTAGCCGTGAGCCTCGTGGACCGGATAGGCGTGCCCGCGGAACCGCTCCGGAACTGCAGCGGCCCGGCCATTGGCCGGGATCAGCGTGACACGGCCCGAGCCGTCGTACTGGAACCCGTGGAAGGGACACTGCAGATGCCCATCAGCCAGCACTTTGCCCTTGCTCAGCTGTACCCCGCGGTGAGCACACAGGTCGCGCATACACGCCGCCCTGCCCTCCGCGTCACGCCAGAACACGAGCTTCTCCCCCATCCGCGTCACGCCTACGGGCCGCTTGCGCACCTGCGACGAGCTCAGCACAACGTACCACTGATTCGGGATCATCGACCCTCGCTTTCTGCGAACCGCCATCGGATCTGCGCGTCGATCAACATTCTATGGCCGATCGCCGTCCCTGTCCACAGGGATGCGCGCTATCGAGGGCAAGTCGGAGCGTCGCCACCATAAGCCCTCTGGGGCGGAGCTAGGTGCATCCACTGGGTGTGGACGCTAGGGTACTGAAGGTTTGTGGGTGATCCGCGCCCGTGTATAATACCTGCCGCCTGGACATATCGGGCAAACTCGGTGCCTGGCGGCCGGCGGGATAATCGCCCTTGGGACTGCATTCCTTCTTCTTCATTTTCATCTTTCTGCCGATTGCCATCGTCAGCTACTTGGCTGCGCCCAGAAAGGCCCGGCCTGTTGTCCTGGTGCTGGCTAGTCTGTTCTTCTACTACTGGCTTGATAGTCGCCACCTGCCTCACATGGTCGCTCTGACGCTCCTCAACTATGCCGGGGGTCGGTACATCGAGCGTCGCGAGGCCAACGCGACGGGTGCTGCGCTCCTGGTGCTCATGAACCTGTCGGTTCTCATCTACTACAAGTCGCCGCTACCCTCCCACGTTCCGGGGCTGCTAGCGTCTGCACTTGAGGCCATCCCGTCGAGGTGCGCGGCGTCCAGGCAGGTCTTCGGTTGGTTGTTCGGCCCGACTCCGGGCGCTTCTGCGGCACTAGCCCCCCTTGGGATCTCGTTCCTTACCTTTGCGGGCATTTCGTACGCCCTGGATATTCAGCACGGTAAGCATCCTGCCGAGACTGGGTTGCCAGGATTCGCGGCGTACTTCCTCTTCTTCCCGAAGATCATCGCCGGGCCTATCACGCGGTATTCCGACATCCGGCAGGACTGGTGGCAGCGCCGGGTGCTGCCCGAGACCTCGGCCGGGGGCATTCGCCGTTTCATCACTGGACTTGCCAAGAAGATCCTCATCGCCGATGTTCTGGGAGAGGTCGTTACCCGGATCTTCGCCGCACAGCCGGAGTCATTGAGTGCGCCGCTAGCGTGGACAGGGATCGCGTTCTACACGATCCAGGTGCTGTACGACTTCGCGGGTTACTCGGATATGGCGATTGGGGTGGCGGAGATGGTCGGCCTCGGACTGCCCGAGAACTTCTCCAGGCCGTACGAGGCTGCCAGTATCACGGAGTTCTGGCGCCACTGGCACATCACGCTCAGCGCCTGGTTCCGCGACTATGTCTACTATCCGCTCGAATGGCGCTTCCGGCGTTCGCAGCTTCGCCGAGTCACAAAGTACACAAACGTGCTCTGCGTGTTTCTCCTGACGGGGCTCTGGCATGGCCTCGCCGCTCACTATGCCGCGTGGGGTCTCCTGCATGGGTGCGCGCTGGCTATGGAGCAGACCGCGCTTTACCGGCGACTTCAGAAACGCGTCCCAAGAAGCTTGCAGCGCGCCTATCTGATGTCCATTGTTGTTGTCGGATGGGTGTTGTTCCGCAGCCCCACGCTACCCCACGCTTTGAAATTCCTCGCCGCCATGGTGCCCTTTGGGCCGACACCGGCTCCCCTGCCACTATCAATGATGCCGCCTATCTCGAAGGGTGCGTGGGCTGTGTTCGCCCTGGGAACCACGCTATCGTTCACCAGGCTCGGCCGAGTCAGGACGGTTGCCCCCGCTGGTCCGAGGTGGGCCCTGGCGCTTGGGAGTGTTAGGGATGTGGGACTGATGCTGCTCCTGCTGCTGGCGCTGGTATTCATGTCGAGCGGCGCGGTTCACCCGGTTCTATATGGAGGCTTCTGATATGTCCGCGGGCCCAACTGACTTCGGTAACCTCAACATCGGCTACCTCTGCACGCGATGGCAGTGTGAGCTCGGACACGGGGGTAGAGTTGCGCTCAGGCACCTGTCACCCACGCTCAGCCGCACCGACTACACCTTCGCCGACCTGGATGTAGCCAGCGACAAGTTCGCGGCGGCCGTTACCGGACTGCTGAATGCGACAGCCGGCGACACCATGGTCATATACCTCCCTTCCGCAACGCCTGAGCTCTTCTTCGGGTTCCTCGGCGGCTTGAAGGCAGGACTGATCGTGAGCAACACCTTTGCGTCCCTCGGCAGGGAGTCGGTGCAGCATCGACTTCTCGATTCCGGCGCCAGGCTGCTTCTCACACAGCGCAGCCTACTCCGTCGCCTGGAACCCATACTTCATAGCCTCAAGGATCTGCGGACCATCATTCTGGTCGATGGTGCTCAGAACGAGGCCGGGCATCTTCCGACTGCGGTCATCGGCTACCAGGAACTCATCGATGGCGCATCCCCTACCTTCGACGCGGTCGTGGCCGATCGGAACCTACCCTCGGTGCTTCACTACACGTCGGGGTCGACTGGCCAACCCAAGGGGGTTCTTCACACGCACGGCGGGATCGAGACGCAGCTCACTACGATACGGGAGGTCTTCCAGGTTCAGGACGACGATGTCTTCTGGTGCACAGCCGA
>JALOOJ010000332.1 GCA_025454475.1 Anaerolineae bacterium | reverse complement strand
GCGGGCGAACAAGACAGTTCGCCCCACGCGGAGAGCACCTGCTTGCTTCCAGCCATACGGGGCACCCACCGTGCGGAATTCGGACGGGCCCCCGGACACATCCGGTCGTGGGGCGACCGGTTTCGACGGGCGCTTTGCCGGTATGCCAAACCGGGATACAGTGATGTCACCGGATCGACGACGGGTAGCCCTAGTGCTTAGTTAGGCTGAGGATGGGGGTTCGTAGGTGCGACTTCAGTCGTTCCGGCGCCTCAGCAGGCATGCCCAGCAGACTGGGCGGCAGCAGAACCGCTGAAGCGGTTACTACGAACCGACTTCACTGAGCTTTTGCCAACCCTTGCCGCGCTCCGATACGTGAAGGGAGGAGAGACCGATGAGAATCACAGCCGTTCGCCCGATCTTTGTCGATCGCTATCTGTTCGTCCAGGTCGAGACCGATGCCGGGATCACGGGGCTGGGTGAGTCGGGCGCCTGGGGATACCTCGAACCCAGCGCCGCCGCGGTGGAGAAGTTCCGGGACTACCTTGTCGGCCAGGACCCGCTGCGGATCGAGCACCACTGGCAGTATCTCTACCGCTGGAGCCACTTCCGGGGGGCGGCGATCATGGGCGCGCTGAGCGCGATCGACATCGCGCTGTGGGATATCGCGGGCAAGCACTTTGGCGTGCCAGCCTATCAGTTGCTCGGGGGCAAGACCCGTGACAAGGCCCGGGTCTACTACCACGTGTTCGGGCGCACAAGGGACGAGCTTGTGCGGGGCTGTGTGGAGGCCAAGGCACAGGGCTTCACCGCCGTGGGACACCTGACGCCCTTCCTCGACGAGCCGCACGACATCCCCTACTTCAAGACGCACGCCAACAAGATGCGTGACGCCATTGAGGCCGTGGCGGCCTATCGTGACGCCGTCGGCGACGACGTCGACCTCTGCATCGAGATCCACCGGCGGCTCACTCCCGCGGAGGCCGTCGTGCTGGCGCGCGGCATCGAGCCCTATCATCCCTTCTTCTATGAGGACCCGATCCTGCCCGACAGTTTCGATGCGATGGCGCTGGTGGCTGAGGGCATTCACATCCCCATTGCCACCGGCGAGCGGCTGCACACGATCTACGAGTTCGAGGCGCTGCTCAGTCGCGGCGCCGTCCAGTACGTGCGACCGGACGTGTGCCTCGCGGGTGGCTTGAGCCACAGTAAGAAGATCGCGGCGGTCGCGGAGGCGCACCACGTCCTGGTGGTGCCGCACAACCCACTTAGCCCGGTGAGCACGGCGGCGTGTTTGCAGTTGGCGGCGTGTATCCCCAACTTCGCCCTGCAGGAGTATCCCAAGGGCGAGCTCGAGCCACCGAAGTCCGAGATCGTCAAGACGTCCCTTCGGGTTGAGGGTGGGTTCCTGATCATCCCCAATGCGCCCGGCATCGGGATCGAGCTGGCGGACGATGCCGCCGAGCGCCACCCGTACAAGAAGCGCGAGATCCACACGCGGCTGCACGTGGACGGTTCGGTCGTGGATCAGTGACGTAGGTCTTGGCACACGGCTTGGGGCAGGGCTCCAGCCCCATGCCCCAAGCCGGCTTGTCGCTCTAAGCCGGAGCGTCCGGACTACCGTCCCGCTACGGCTTCCGTCTGAGCGCGCAGACGCTCTTCCTGCTCCCGCAGCTCGGGCGTGAACGCGTCGCCGAAATCCTCATCCTCCATAACCGGGCGGATCTCGTACTCGCCGTCGAAGGTGCCATCGTCGTTGGGAATGCGCTTAACCCAAGCGACGGCCTCGTCCATCGATCCAACCCGCCACATCCAATAGCCGGCGACCAACTCTCTGGGGTTGGGGAAGGGCCCGTCGATGACGGTCGCCAGCGATGCCTCGGATGGCAGCGCGCCCGCCTCGGAAGTCTCGTCCGACTTTACGAAAACGATCACTCTCATCGCACCATCTCCTTATCGCCTGGGGCTGAGAACCAAGCCTTTACCTGATTATACATCATTATTATGAGGTTTATAGAGTAAATATAAGTCCCCGGGAGCGGTCACCTTGCGGCATGGTGCCACACATGCTATATTGGAGGTGGCATCGACCTCGTTCTTCTGTTCATCGCCACGCTCTTCGCCATAGTCATGTTGCACTGTCGCTCATCGTCGCTCCACCGCAGCCCTGCGGCACCCGCGAGCCAGCCCTGGAAAGGATGGACACGCGATGGCACCATATGCGCTGCACCTCCTGGGTCCTCCTCGGCTTGAGATCGACGGCGTCCCCGTCCGCGTCAGCCGGCGGAAGGTGATGGCGCTGTTGAGCTACCTGGCGGCGACGGGACGAGCCCATAGCCGCGACGCGCTGGCGGCGCTGCTATGGCCCGAGTGGGAGGCCTCCGCCGCGCGGGCGGACCTGCGGCGTGACCTCTCGGTCGCTAACCAGCTCCTGGGGGGCGCGGGCATCGAGGGCGACCGCGAGACTGTGCAACTCAACCCCGACCTCGGCCTGTGGCTCGATGTTATCGCCTTTCGGGCGCAGCTTGCGTCCTGCGCGGGACACGGGCACCCGGTCACCGAAGTCTGCCCCGACTGCGTGTCGCTGCTGGAGGGTGCGGTGGCGCTCTACACGGACCCCTTCATGGCGGGGTTCACGCTCGAGGACAGCGCGGCGTTCGATGAGTGGCAGTTCTTCGAGGCGGAAGCGCTCAAGGATGCGGTGGCGGGAGCCCTCGTGCGGCTGGCGACCTATACAACCTCACAGGGAGACTTCGACCGCGCCATTGGTCACGCGCGGCGCTGGCTGGCAGTGGACCCGCTGCACGAGCCCGCGCACCGGCACCTGATGGTGCTCTACGCAAAGTCGAACCAGCGGGCGGCGGCGCTGCGGCAGTACGAGACGTGCCGGCGGGTGCTGCGGGAAGAGCTGGGCGTTGAGCCCTCGACGCGGACGGTGCAGGCGTACCAACAGATCCTGAAGGGCGAGGCGCTGCTGGCACCGACGGCGGTGGAGGCGGTGCTGGAGCGGGAGCTACGCACGGTGGGCCCGTGCCCCTACCGGGGGTTGGCGGCCTTCGGGGAGTCGGACGCGCCCTTCTTCTTTGGTCGTGAGACGTTTGTCGAGCGGCTGGCGCAGGCTGCGCACGAGCAGCCCCTGGTGGCGATGATCGTGGGAGCGTCTGGCTCGGGGAAATCGTCAGTGCTCCGGGCCGGCCTGTTGCCGCGGCTGCGGGCCGAAGGGGGCTGGGTCATCGCCGATCTGCGCCCGACTGCCGAGCCGTTCCACGCATTGGCCGCGGCGCTCTGTCCGCTGGTCCGTCCTGAGCTGAGCGGCACGGACCGCCTGGTCGAGACGCGCAAGCTGGCCCGTGCACTGGAGAGCGGCGAGCTGCCACTGCACGACGTGGTCATGGACGGCCTCGGCCACACCTCCGGACGCCCGCGACTCCTGCTGTTGGTCGACCAGTTCGAGGAGCTCTACACGCTCTGCCCTGATCCCGGCCTGAGGCGAAGGTTCATCGACACGCTGCTCAACGCTGTTGAGGCCGCGCTGGGAGCCGGGCGCGGGATCTCTCGCCTGACCCTGTTGCTGACGCTTCGGGCGGACTTCATGGGGCAGGCGCTGAGCTACCGTCCATTTGCGGACGCGCTGCAGGCGGGCTCGCGGATGTTGGGTCCGATGACGCGTGAGGAACTGCGGGCAGCGATCGAGAAGCCTTCTGAGGCCCAGGGAGCGGCGTTCGAGGCGGGGTTGGTGGAACGGCTGCTCGACGATGTGGGCGACGAGCCGGGGAATCTGCCGCTGCTGGAGTTCGCGCTGACGTTGCTCTGGCAACGCCTGGACTTCGGGTGGATGACACACACAGCGTATGAAGCGATCGGGCGGGTGGAAGGCGCGTTGGCGCGGTACGCCGATGAGGTCTATGCCGCACTCTCGGCGGAAGAGCAGGCACTGGCGCGGCGGGTCTTCATGCAGCTCGTGCAGCCGGGGGAGGGGACGGAAGACACGCGGCGGGTGGCGGCGCGGGCCGACGTGGGTGAAGGTGCATGGGCCCTGGTTCAGCATCTGGCGGACCAGCGGCTGGTGGTGACGGGGCGCGACGAGCTAAGCGGCGTGGAGACAGTGGAGGTGGTGCACGAAGCGCTGATCCGGAGCTGGGGCAAGCTCCAGGCGTGGATGGCGGAGGACCGCGCGTTCAGAACGTGGCAGGAGCGGCTGCGGGTGAGTTTGCGCACGTGGGAGACCACGGGCCACGACGAGGGCGCCCTGCTGCGCGGCGTGCCGCTCGCTGAGGCGGAGGAGTGGCTCGGAACGCGGGGGGAGGACCTTGGCGAGACCGAGCACGCCTATGTCGAGGTGGGGCTCGCGGCCCGAGAGGCGCAGCACCAGGCGGAGCTGGAGGCGGCCCAGCAGCTCCAGGAGGCGCACGATGTCGCGCTGCAACAGGCGGCGATTGGGTTGGCGGCAGAGGCGCGCAACCTGATGCAGGGGCCCGACCAGGACCTGGCGGTGCTCCTGGCGCTGGAGGCGGTAGAGGCCTTCCCATACACCTGGCAGGCGGAGCTGGCGCTCGCGGGGATCGTGAGGGACTTCCGGCTGGTGTGGCAGTTCAGGCGCGCCTGCCCAGTAGCGCGCCCGCCCCGACTTTCCTCGGATGGCACAAGGCTGCTGGCTGCTTTCAACGATGGTGTTCTGGTTGTGTGGGAGCTGCACAGCGGCAGGTGTCTTCTGACCGTGCAGGCGTATGCGACAGGAGTACCGTCGAACTACCACGAGGCTGAATGGTCGCCAGGCGGGGACCGGATCCTCACGAATACATGGGTTGCGCCGCCACGGATCTGGGATGCCCAGAGCGGCAGTCTGTTGGCGGAGCTTTCAGGTCACGGTGGTATGCACGCGGCGTGGTCCCCGGACGGGTTGCGGGTGCTGACCTATGGTCCCCGTACTGAGGACACTGTCTTCATCTG
>JALOOJ010000331.1 GCA_025454475.1 Anaerolineae bacterium | reverse complement strand
CGGGCGTTCCCGTTCCGACGGGCGTCTTCCGGATGGATACGATGGTGGGACGGATGGCGGTCGTTGGTCTCCGGGCTGGCCACCTTCGCGCTGTCAGGCCTCTTGGGCCTCGTTTTGCTCTACCGGTCGCCGGTTTCGGTATATGTAGCCTACCAGAATCTGCTCCCGGCCTTCGTCGGCCTGTTCGCCGTCCCCTGGGTTGTCACGAACCTGCTGGCGCGGGTGTCGATTCCACCGCAACACATCGCTCGCGACCTGGACGTCTCCTGGCTCCACTTGGCCCAGGGGGCTGCAGCCGGGGTGTTGGGTGGCCTGTTCGCCGCGTTTCTGCCCGTCGTCACCGGCGGCATCGGGGGCTTTCTTGCCGGGCATGCGACCGCGCAACGGGATGACCGCACCTTTCTTGTAGCCCAGGGTGCGGCAAAGACCGTCTATTACGTCGGAGGGTTGTTGCTCTTCTTCGTGCCTGGGGTGCATCTCACGCGTGGCGGTATGGCCTGGATGATCAGCACGCAGTACGCGCCCTATACGCCGGCTCAATACTTCACAGCGACGGCTGGGGCGCTGGCTGCCGGAGTGCTTGCCTTCCTGCTGTCGCTGGGTCTGGCGCGCGCAGCTATTGCCGCAATCTCGCGCGTGAGCTATCGCCTGATCAGTTGGGTCACGCTCGCGATCCTGGTGCTAATCGTCGGAGGTATGACCGGCGCGGCAGGCCTGGCGATCCTGTGCGTCGCCACTGGCATCGGCCTGATTCCGACACTCTGGGGAGCACGGCGCATGAATGCGATGGGCGTGCTCTTGCTGCCTATCGCGCTCAGTATGTCCGGCGCGGGCGATGCCGTAGCCAGGTTCCTACAGCTCCTGCCATGATGCCACCGGCCGTATGACTTGTGTTCCTGGACGTTCGTGTTACAAAAGGCCGACATGGTGTACCGGTGAAGTGTGCCGGCCCACCGGTGATTTGAACCGGCCCACCGGTGATTTGAACCGGCCTGATCGAGCGAGCTCGGCGCGGTGGCGTACCGCGGCGAACCCCCTCGGCCCAATGTCAACAAAGGCTCGAAAAACGCAGAATGCCCGATCCCATGCGCGACTACCTGACTCTGGCGCTGGGCCAGTACTGGTTCGCCCCCCCGGTTGCGCTCTGGCGGGCCATTGAGCTGCGCACGCTGGCTACCGAAGCGTTTGCCCGTCCGATCCTCGACCTGGGGTGCGGCGATGGCCTGATCGCGCAGGTGCTCTTCCAGGGCGAGCCGCCGATCGAGTCGGGGTTCGACCCTTGGCTGGCTCAGGTGCGCAAGGCGCCTACAACTGGGGCCTACGTCCACGTGCAGCAGGCACTGGGTAATGCGATGCCCTACCCGAGCGGGACCTTCTGCAGCGTGCTCAGCAACTCCGTGCTGGAGCACATCCCCGACCTCGATCCGGTCCTGCGTGAGGCCGCCCGGGTCCTTCGCCCGGGAGGGCGTGTGTTCTTCACCGTACCCAGCGACGCCTTCAGGCGCCTGCTGTCCGGATACCAGGATCGCTTGGAGGCTGGAGACCCGCAGGGGGCCGAGGCCTATGCCGCTGAAATCGATGCCTGGCTGGAGCATCACCGCTACCCCTCGCCCACGGAATGGGACTCGATGCTACGGCGCGTCGGGCTGAGGCTCGTGCGCGCGGTCTACTACGTCGTCCCGATGGCGATGCGCGTCTGGGATCTCGCCAACGCGACCTATGGCGTACGCGACGGAAGGGGTCTACCGTTCTTCCGCTGGCTCGTCTCTCCCCGCCTGCGAGGGCTGGGCTATCAGCGGTGGGTGCGGAGGTGGATCACGCAGGCGTTGAGCGAGCGCTGGCGCCAGGCCTACGCCAGCGATGTCGAGCCTGGTGAGGTGGGTGGTGGGTTGCTCGTCGTGGGTGAGAAGGAAGTCTAGGCAGCAATGTCATCCACACCTCATCTGCGCATTGCAGCGTCGGGGGTCGTCACCGGCGAAGTCGAGGCCTGGAACCGGTTCGTGGCAGCGCATGGCAGGGGCAACTTGCTCCAGACATCGCAGTGGGGCAGCCTCAAGCAGAATTTTGGCTGGGACTGGGAGCTGGTCACCCTCGACAATGGTGACAGTCCAATCGCCGGCGCCATAGTTCTCTACCGCAAGCTACCGCTGGGTCTCGGCACCATCGCCTACGTCCCACGCGGCCCGGTCGTGGATTGGGACAATGTCGCGCAGACGAAGGCGCTTCTCGCGACACTTCATCGCGCAGCGCGACGGCGCCAGGCCTGGGCGTGTTGGATCGAGCCCGAGGTCCTCGACGGGGGATCTGTCGCTTCCCTACTGAAGGGCGTGGGTTATTCGCTGGCTAACCATACCATCCAGCCGCGCAGCACCATTGTCGTGGATCTCTCACCTTCGGAGGACGAAATCCTTGCAGCGATGAAATCGAAGACCCGCTACAACATCCGGCTCGCCGAGCGCAAGAGCGTCACGGTGCGTGAGGGCACGATCGCCGATGTTGAGGTTTTCTACACCCTGATGCAGGAGACGGGCGAGCGCGATGCTTTCGGTATCCACAGTCTGGATTACTACCGGCGCGCAATGGAACTCTACTCACCAGTGGGCCAAGTAGCACTGTTCCTGGCCGAGCTTGATTCCGAGCCGCTTGCCGGACTGATGGTCTTCGCCGTGGGTACGAGATCTTGGTACATCTGCGGCGCCTCGTCGGACCAGCATCGCAACTTGATGCCTGCATATGCGGTACAGTGGGCAGCGATGCGCTGGGCCAAGGCCCGCGGATGCATCACGTACGATCTGTGGGGCATCCCGGATGCGGACGAGGAGACACTAGAGGAGCAATTCGCGGAGCGCTCCGATGGGCTCTGGGGCGTCTACCGCTTCAAGAGAGGCTTCGGCGGCCAGGTGGTGCGCTACGCCGGCCTGTGGGAGCGATCGCTTAACCCGTTATACCCTCTCCGCGTTGGTGCTAGCTACCCATACAGATTGAGGACATCATGCCATTTACCTTCGAGAGACTGAGCATCCCCGACGTAGTGCTAATCAAACCGCGCGTCTTTGGGGATGCCCGAGGGTTCAATCTGGAGACCTACAAGCACTCCGACTTTGCGGCGCAGGGAGTTCCGGAGCGTTTCGTACAGGTTAACCATTCACATTCGGCCGCCGGTGTGCTGCGAGGTCTACATTATCAGAAGTTGCCTCGAGCACAGGGAAAGCTGGTCGGCGTCATATGCGGATCGATCTTCGATGTGGCAGTCGACATCCGGGTGGGATCGCCCACGTATGGTGTATGGGTAGCTGCGATGCTTTCCGGTGACAACCATCACCTACTCTACATTCCGCCCGGGTTCGCTCACGGGTTTTGCGTTGTAGACGGGCCTGCTGACGTGATCTATCAGATGACCGAGGAGTATTCACCGGAACATGACCGCGGCGTCCGATGGAATGATCCATACATCGGCGTTGACTGGCCGATCGAGATACCCGAGCTATCAGTCAAGGACGCAAAGCAGCCCCTGCTCGAGGAAGCCGACAACAACTTCGTCTACGGGTAGCTGTAACCCGCCCGCGGTGTCACGGCCAGTAACTGACTGTCCACTCCTCCAGCAGCTCCGACGTCGGAGCTAGCAACCGCCATCCCCCCGCGGTGCGGATGGTGTCCCATTCGACGTTCCAGAGCCTGCCGACCACGACACCGCCCTCGTTGTCCCAGGCCGTGACCATGATGGCGACCCGCGCACGCTCCTCACCCGAGGCAGCCGGGATTGTGTGCGCGCTCCCAGCGTTCACCCGAAGCGTTGTCGCATATCCCAGGGCCCAGGTCTCATAGGCCGCGCGGACCTGGGGTGAGAGCAGGTCGTACGCCCCAGGTAGGTCACGGTCATTCAGCGCCAGATAGTAGGCGATGACGGCGTAGTCCGGCCCGTGGGTCGGATAGGATTGGGGACGATCCGCGTAGTACCAGTCGTAGTGCTCGGAAGTCCAGCCATAGCTGTCGCTCTCCCACGTGTGCACGATGTGCCACGCCAGGCTCGGTGCGCCCTGAATGCGGTGCCCCTCCCAGATCTCTTCCTCGAGGTCGCCATCGACGCTCACCAGCCTAACACCAGCGTCTCCGGAGAAGAAACCCAGACGCCGGTAGCCGGCGCCATCCCAGACGAACACGTGAAGGAGCGTCCGGTTCCCATCAGCATGACCGAAGATGGCGATTTCCACGATGCCGTCCGCATTGATATCGCGGACGACGATATCACATGTCGCATACTGTCCGAAGCCGACATCCGCGGTGCCCGCCTTGGGTGGCACGGGCTCAAGCGCATAGTACACGGTCTCGTCGAGCACAAAGGCACTCAGCCGCGACGCCGAGCCGTTCTGACGGCCGTCTTCCTGATATACCAGCGCAATCCACTCCGGCGCGCCATCGATGTCGACATCCTCGTAGCGCAGGCACTGGAGGCGGTTCTGCTCCCCGGTTCCGACCGCCGCGTCTGCCAACAAGTCGTGCAGGCGCACCAGACCTGCTTCGGCGGTGGCCTCAAGCGCAGCCGGATCGGGCGTTGCTGTAGGAGTCTGGGTCGGTGTGGGCGACGGCG
>JALOOJ010000330.1 GCA_025454475.1 Anaerolineae bacterium | reverse complement strand
ATCGTCTTGCCAATCAACACCTCGCTGTTGTCATAGCACGCGGCGGTGTCAAAGAACGTAAGGCCACTATCCAGCGCAAGGTTCAGTACCTCACCGGCCTGCTTGGCCTCCGCCAGGTCCAGCTCGCCGATCTCCGCCAATCCCACGCCCAGGCGTGAGACGCGCAGACCAGTTCTTCCCAGGATGCGCACGTCCATCAGTGGATCCCCCCATTGACCGAGAAACAAATGGGCACATCACGAACGGATCGAAAGCACGCAGAGCCGACCCCCGATCTTGACCGCCTGATCGCTTACGACACGTTCCCGGTTACTTTCGCAAGCAGCGAGAAGAAGCCACGCTTGCGCTCCGAGTTGATTGCCCAGTCCACCGGGACGCTCTGATATCCCTCAACGTGACCCTCACGCGTCATTCGAAAATCGAAGTACCCCCAGCCCGCATAGCGACCGAGCGCCGCCAGCATGTTGTTGTCACCGGCCTCGAAGCCGAAGTGATCGTCCTCGTTGAACAGGATCGGTTGGCCTCGGAATCCCACGACCTGTCGCGTCAGGTCCACCATCTCCCGGATCCGGTTGGGGTCGCGGACGCCATTGCCGTGCAGAAGTAGGAAATCGGAGACCGCAACGAGATTCGCCGGCGGAATGACGTTGCCACAGAGGCTGGTACTCACCAGAAGCCGGCCATGGGCCGACGCGACGCGCCCCGTCGACCTGGCCTGAACCAGCGCGATCAGCTCGTGACAACGATCGGCGCGCAGGATCGCGTGATCATAGGCCCGGTTATCAACTTCGTTGCCCACCTCGACCAGGACATTGGTATAGCCCTGTGCGAGGAGCCAGTCGGTCGCGTTCTCCGTAGCCCGGATCACGCTCTTCTCATCGTCCAGCCGTTGATCTTGCCCGAAGTAGAAATAGCCGACGATCGGTATCATGCCCAACGCATCGGCTTCAGCCAAGATTCGGTGCAATCTGTCCATATAGGGCTGGCGCAAGTCACCCGATGCAGTGAAGGCTGAGTTATGCCATGGTTGTTCCTTGCTGTACCCCTGTGGGCTACCTCCCTGCAAGTTGATCGTGAATCCGAGCAGCCCGGCGGCACGCCATGACGCCATTGCCGCTACAAACTCCTCGGTGTTCCGATCAGGATCCCAGGGACCCGCGCCGTTGGGAGCGTCGGGCGGATAGTTCCACATATGTCGCGTTGCCAGGTTGAGATCGTCGAAGATCCCCTGGACCATCCGCGAGTTGAGCAGCAGTCCCTCGATCTTCCGTCCCTGGTACCAACACCCAGGATACGTGGGCTCGCCGTCGATCAGAAACGCATCGCCATCAATCGTCACCGTCGTCATCGTTCAGAACCGTCCCTCCACCAACTCACGAATGACCAATCACCCATCTCACCGGTAAGCCTGCGGCGTGTACGGTGCGAGGCAGGATTCCGCAAACACCGGGGTTAGGCGCGCGAAGCGCTGCCGTCCGTCGATCAACGGGACCGATGGCCAACTATCGCCGATGAGAGGACGCGCATAGCGCACGAAATCGTCGGTGACGTCGGTGCGCGACGGCGCGATCCACTCGGCGGGGAAAGCGCGCTCCGAGTTTGCCACGAGCTCCAGCCCGACCTTGTCGTAGGCAACGCTATAGATGCCGGTTCCCGCTTCCGAGCGGCGCGCCCTCAGGATCGTTGACATATATCCCGACCCGTCCTGCACTGCCACCTCCACGGCCTTCCAGCCGACGCGATAGGCCTCCTCCAGGTCCACCGTTGAGGCATAGATGATACTGTGGCGCTGGTCGGTGCCTGGCACATTGCCCCGCGCCGAGCCTCGGGCCGCCAGGCCCGCCGCATTGAGGTAGTTCACCACGTTCTGCTCGACCGTCGTCTCACTCGCCGAGAACATCGTATGGCCAAAGGAATCCTTGCGCTCGCCGAGATCACCGACGTCGAATCCCTCGCTGATAACGACAACAGCTCGTCCCCGCTGCCGCAGCATATCGTTGACGGCGTCTGCCAGTGCCGCCAGACCCAGCCCGGACTCGCGCAGGAGGATCAGAAGCGGCATCTGCCGCAGGGGATCGGCCAGCCGTGCGGCAGCGGGGATAAAACCGATCTTCCTGCCCATCGCCTGGATCACCAACACCGGATCCGATGGCGATGATCCGGCGTTCTCCTCGTTGGCATTCTGGATGTTGAGCGCCCAGTATCGCGCCACGCTTCCATACCCTGGCGTGTGATCGATGAGCTTGAATGCGCTATCTCCGACGTCATTATCGATGGTCTTGGGCACGCCAACAGCCACAAGGTCCAAGCCGCGCTCGTGCGCAAGCTGTGCCACTTTGTGTGCCGTGTCCATCGAGTCGTTGCCCCCGTTGTAGAAGAACGTCCCGATGTCGTGCGTCCGGAAGACGTCAATGATGCGGTCGAAATCCTCAGTCTGCGAACCCCGTAGTTTGTAACGGCACGTGCCGATGGATCCGGCTGCTGGCGTCGTGCTCAGGAGCGCGATCTCCTCGTCTGACTGCGCACTCAGGTTTAGGAGCTCCTCTGTCAGAACACCCTCAATGCCGTGATAGCCGGCGTAGATCGAGCCGAACGTGTCAGGGTACGCCTTGCACGCCTCCACCACCCCGCGTAGCGAAGCGTTGATCACCGGCGTCGGACCGCCCGACTGCGCAACCACGACATTTCTTGGTCTACCCATCATCCACCTCCTCCCTAGTCCGGTCTGCAGGAGCACGCCTCCGACTTGCACCGATGCCTGCGTTTCCGCGGACCGCGGGCGACCCGCCCGCTTCTCAGCAGAGCAGCAAACGCCGCTAGCGTTTGTGCCGGCGCCTACCCGCCCTACGACTCGGGCATGACCTCAAAGTCCTGCCAGACCGTGTGGAACGTCCCTTCCCTGTCCACCCGTCGGTAGGCACCGCCGACGCGAGTGCAGCCACCGAGATGCCATTCCTGACCCCAAACGCAACAACTTCCCGCAACGCGCCCTGACGTGCTACGACCGAAGCCCCGAAAGCCCGGTCCATCAGCAGGTTAGGCAACTGCGGGTCGGCAGCAAAAGCCGCGCGGATGTCCTGCAGCAGGGCCGCCCGGATGATGCACCCGCCGCGCCAGATCCTGGCGATCTCGCCGTAGTTCAGGTCGTACCCGTACTCCGCACTTGCCGCCCGGAGCAGTGCGAATCCCTGAGCATACGAGCAGATCTTCGCGATGTACAGCGCATCTTCGGCCTGACCGATGAACGCCTCCACATCGCCATCAAAGCTCGGTTCAGGCCCCGACAGCACCCTGGACGCCGCCACGCGCTCGTCCTTGTAGGCCGAAATGATCCGGGCCTCGACCGCCGCATTGATGGTGGGGATCGGTGCACCGACATCCAGCGAATCCTGCGAGGCCCACTTCCCGGTACCCTTCTGTTTCGCCTCATCGAGGACCATATCCACCAGAGGAGCACCCGTCTCATCA
>JALOOJ010000018.1 GCA_025454475.1 Anaerolineae bacterium | reverse complement strand
CATATGAGCCATCATCTCAGTGCTCGTTCGCTAACGCCTCTGCTGCAATGGCGGCGCCAACAATTCCCGCCTCGTTGGCCAGTTTCGCTGGAACGATCTCCGCGTGAACGTCGAGTTCACTCCGGAACTTGTCGATCTTCTTACTGGCGCCACCGCCCAGGATGAACAGGTCTGGCCAGAACAACGCGTCCAGCCGCTGCAGGTAACGGTTGAACCGCTTTGCCCATGCTGTCCACTTCATCTTCCCACGCTGGCGTGCAGCATCGGAGGCCTGCCACTCCGCATCTTGGCCGTCCATCTCGATATGGCCCAACTCAGTGTTGGGGACGAGAACGCCGTTCGTGAAGAGCGCCGTGCCCAGTCCGGTGCCAATGGTGATGATAAACACCACACCTTGACGCCCGCGTCCAGCCCCAAAGCGCATCTCCGCCATACCTGCGACATCGGCATCGTTGAGCACCCTCACGGGGCATCCTGTGGCCCCGGCCAAGAGATCCTCCGCATGGGTACCGATCCAGCTCTTGTGCACGTTGGCAGCGGTCTTGGCGACACCGTGTTGGATCACCGCAGGGAACCCGACGCCAATCGGACCGTTCCAGGCGAAGTTCCGAGCGATCTCACCTACAACGAGAGCCACAGCCTGCGGCTCGGCTCCTCCTGGTGTGGGGATGCGGAACCGCTCACTCAGCATGACCCCTTTCTCCGTGTCGACAGGAGCGCCCTTGATGCCTGAACCACCGACATCGACGCCAAGGATAACCATACTCGCACCTCCTCCGTGGCCACGTGTGGACTTCGAGGCGCAGCGCAGGTCGCCACGCCCTGATCGGTACCATAGCACATTATGACTACGCTGGCAAACCAGGGGAGGCAGAGCAGTTACTGAGCACGTGGCTTCGCGGGGGGCTTGCCGGCAAGAGAACCCCCCAGGCCGGAGCCTGGGGGGGGAGTGGGTCAACCTATCGGAGACGTCGAGGGATTACCAGTCGCGACGGCTGCTGCCACCGCCACCACCACCCGTGCGGCGCTGCCCGCGGCCGCCGCCGCCACCACCACCACCAAAACCACCGCCGCCGCCACCACCACCGAAGCCACCACCGCGGCCGGACTGCTGACGAGGCTGCGCCTCGTTGACACGCAGATTCCTACCCTGATGATCCTTCTGGTCTAGCGCCTCGATCGCGGCTGCGCCAGCCTTGGCATCAGGCATCTCGACGAAGGCAAATCCTCGTGAGCGCCCCGTATCCCGATCCGTGATGACGTTGATCTCAGCGACCTCGCCATAGGGCTCAAAAAGCTGGCGTAGTTCGTCCTCGGTCGCCTGGTACGACAAATTCCCGACATAGATTCTCATCTCGACGCGTCCTTTCAGACTACAGAAATACTCGAGCCCCCGTTCCCTCTGAACGCTTGCTCTGGTTCTATTGTACACACAATTCCCAATTCCGCAAATCAGCTTGGCGTTCACGCAACATCGGGTAGAATCACGTTCCCGTAGAGGAGGTGATTCTTGACAACCAAATACGTCTTCGTCACCGGCGGGGTAGTCAGTTCTCTCGGGAAGGGCATCACTGCGGCGTCTCTTGGCCATGTCCTCAAAGCAAGAGGCCTTCACGTGTCCATCCAGAAGCTGGACCCGTACCTCAATGTCGACCCAGGCACGATGGCGCCCTACCAGCATGGCGAGGTCTTCGTCACCGAGGATGGCGCTGAGACCGACCTGGACCTAGGACACTACGAGCGGTTCATCGACGAGAACCTTGGCAAGCTCAACAACGTGACGACCGGCCAAGTCTACAGCGAGGTCATCGCACGGGAGCGGCGCGGCGACTTCCTCGGCGGCACGATCCAGGTCGTTCCGCACGTGACCAACGAGATCAAGCGCCGCATCATCCGCGCCGCCCAGGAGCTCAAGGCCAACGTCGCCATCATCGAGATCGGCGGCACCGTAGGCGACATCGAGGGTCAGCCGTTCCTCGAGGCGATCCGCCAGATGCGCAAGGATGTGGGGCGCGACAATGTCCTCTACATCCACGTCACGCTCCTCCCGTATCTCAATGCAAGCGGCGAGCTCAAGACAAAGCCGACTCAGCACAGCGTGCGCGAGTTGCGCGGGATGGGAATACAGCCGGACATTATCACCTTGCGCTCCGACCTCCCCATCGGTGTTGACGTGCGCAACAAGGTGGCGCTCTTCTGTGATGTGGACAGCGAGGCCGTGATCCCACTCCTGACCATGGACAGCATCTACGAGGTGCCGCTGCTACTCGAGAGAGAAGGTGTGGGTGACCTCGTCGTCAAGCGCCTAGGCCTGCAGGAGCTCGCCCAGAGCCCGGCGATGGACGGCTGGGGCGCTGCCGTCGCCAAGCTCAGACGCGAACAGCCGAAGGTTCGGATCGCACTTGTGGGCAAGTACGTCGAACTCCACGATGCATATATGAGCGTTCGTGAGGCACTCATCCACGCAGGGCTGCACCACGACCACGAGATCGACCTCGACTGGGTGCACAGCGAGGATCTCGAGCGCGGGAAGAGCATTGGCCGGCTCTTGGCGGCCGACGGCATCGTGGTTCCAGGTGGGTTTGGCTATCGAGGAATCGAGGGCAAGATCGTCGCTGCGAACGTTGCCAGGGAGAACCAGATACCCTACCTCGGGCTGTGTCTGGGAATGCAGGTTATGTGCATCGAGCTGGCACGCCACGTGCTGGACAGCCACGCCCCCAACAGCACCGAGTTCGAGCCCTCCACGGCGCATCCCGTGATCGCGCTCATGCCCGATCAGCGCGGCATCGCCGATATCGGCGGCACGATGCGACTGGGAAGCTACCCGTGCATCTTGGCGCCGGGAACCAAAGCGCGCTCAGCGTATGGTGTCGCAGAGGTCCAGGAGCGGCACCGCCACCGCTTCGAGTTCAACAATGCCTATCGCGATATCTTGGCCCAGGCAGGATTGGTCTACAGTGGCATGTCGCCAGATGGCAGGTTGGTGGAGATCGCCGAACTGGCTGACCACCCATGGATGGTGGGGAGCCAGTTCCACCCGGAGTTCAAGTCGCGCCTACAGCGACCACACCCGCTTTTCCGGGACTTCGTCGGTGCTGCCATCGCGAGGATGCACGATAGGCCCGGCGGCGCATCTGATCAGCTGGCAGTTGCAGACGAGGGCCGCGCAGACTGAGCCGCCCCGTCTCGCTGCACTCACTAAGCGGGGATCCCCAACAGGATCCCCGCTCCCACGTATGAATGCGTTACTCAGCCAGTCGGATCTCGTACTTCTTGGCTAGATAATCAGGGTAGTAGGATTCCTTGGCTCGCCGTAAACCGGGTTCGCCCAGGTCCTGCTCCATACTAATGTGGGATGTTAGGCCGAGCCAGCGACTGGAATAGGTCTTGGTCATCATCGGATAGATGCCCCTATACTCCGGGTTGGCCTTCTCGATGTGGATCACGGCAGTCGTCTCGTTCAACAGCTCGCCGAGAGCGAAGGCTTGGACCTGCCCCTGCACCAGCAGCGCGCCGCCATCCAGCTCCAGTGCCTCGAAGTTTGCCAACGCATCCTGTATACCACACAGCTCGTGCTGCAAGCTCAGATCTTCCTCACAGAGCCGCTGCTCACACCACACCTCGGCCAGCGCCAGACAAGCATCCACGAGGTCGGGCGTGATGGGCTGGTACTCATACTGATAAGCCCGGGTAAACTGGTTGATGTGGTTACGCTTGGCGCTGTATTTCCGTCCGGCGAGTTCTCCCAGATCCTCAGTCCGGTAGACGTAGTCGAACTGGTCGCGCGTCTCCTGGATCAGGAAGCGCGGGTGATGTTCTAGCTCGACCGCCAGGGATTCGTCGGCGCGCGCAATCACAGCGTGCGACTCGCCCCGCTCAGACTGCATCCACATCAGGAATCGCTCCGCTGCGGTGCCTCGTGACCCCGCACCGATCGGAGGATACCCAAAGATGCCGCCGCTCTGCCCATGGGCCACCACGAGCACAGTGTCGTCGAGAACTGACCACTCGAACCCGTAGTATGAGCGCCAGAGGTAAAAGTTGTTGAACGTCAACTCCGACGTCTGTGGCTGGAAACGCCAAATGCGAGGATGCAGGAACTCGCGATCCTCTTGCTCAAGCTCCTTGAAATCTGGGAACTCCGGCACTATCATCCTATACTCCCCCAATTCTAGGTCCGCCTACCCACAACAGGTGTCATCAGTACTACCTGGGCACACGCGCCGTTCTATGACAGGGCCTTCCACACCAGCACATAGTCGTCCGAGACGACACAGATGCAGTGGCCAGACGGACCCTTGCAGAGGGCCTCGGCTCTCCAGCGCCGCAAGCGTCGCACAGGAGACCGCCGGACAGGTGCCACGCAAGGTGCCGTGAGCATCCCGGATGACGTCGTGTACCGTCAGTTAACCGGTGGACGCGACCTCTCGAGCCAGTGCAGGAGCTGATCGAGCCCGGTGACCTCCAAGTCCGCCCGAGTCACGTGGTTGTCACCGCCAAAGAAACACGTCTTGGTCCCCGCACGAATACCTGCCTCCAGGTCAAGATCACGATCGCCCACGAGCATACATCGGCGCGAGTCAAGGCGATAGCGCAGCAGCAGCGCCAGGATCGATGCTGGATCTGGCTTGCGGGGATATGGATCATCCGCGGTGACCAGGTCACTGAAAAGATGACTGAGGCCGTGGGCGATCAGGAGTCTCTCGAGACTCACACTCGTTCGGTGCGTGACGATGAAGTTGCTTCCTCCCTGGGCCACCAGATAGGCGCACACTTCTCTCGCGAACGGGAATGGCGGCTGTAGCACCGGATCGGCACGATCATACGCCACACGGAAGCGCTCGTTGAGTGCCCCCGGATCGATAGCGTACGTTGCGGATATCGTCTCGATCGCCTCGTCCGTGGTACGCCGGAACAGCCCCATCAGCCATTCACGCGACGCTGACACGCCAAAGGATGCCAAGGCCGACCGGCACGCTTCAACCACGGCTGGGTACGTGTCGAACAGAGTCCCCCCTGCATCCCAGATGAGTGCGGAGATGGCGGCGGATCGACCCGGGTGCAAGGCCTAGAAACCCTCCATCTTACTCAGGTCCACGATGCCGTGGGTGAGGTGCGCGATCCGCTTCAGCAACGCCAGCCGAGCGGTCCGGAGCCCGGTGTCATCAGCCATCACCAACACCTTTTCGAAAAAGCGCTGAACATGCGGGACCATGGGCATGAAGGCTTGCATCAGGGCGTCGATGTCACTCTCCGCACTCACGACGCTTTCCGCATGGAGGAGCGCCGCATAGAGCACCAGCTCTTCGTCCTCGACAAGGGCTCCGGGGCTGAGTACCAGAGCCGGCTGATCCCGCGTGATGCGCACACACCGAGCGTAGTTGTCAAGCAATAGCCGCCACTGGTCGTGAGCCACCCACCGAGCGAGCTGCTCAGCCGTGTGGAGTGCTAGCACGGGATTGGCGCCGCGCTCTGCAAGGACCGCAGCCACCAGGTCGTACGTATATCCGGCGTCCTTCAGGGCTCCCTCAAGCCGCCCCTCCAGGAATGCCATTACGCTGTCGACGGTCCCGGCTTTTGGCGCAGCCGGCAACGCCTGCACTGCCTGGATCACCAGATCCCGTAGCGAAAGGCTGATGCTGTGCTCCATCAGGATCTGGATCGCGCCAGCAGCCGCACGCCGCAAGCCGTAGGGATCCGCCGAACCAGTCGGCTCCATACCCACAGCAAACAGACCTGCCAATGTGTCCACCCGATCGGCCAGGCCCAGTGCAACGCCCAGGCGACCCGTCGGCACTTGGTCGCCAGCAAACCGGGGCAGGTAGTGTTCGTAGATCGCCTCGGCAACAGCGGGGGGCTCACCGGATTTCAGAGCGTACTCGCGCCCCATGATGCCCTGCAGGCTTGTCATCTCAACCACCATATGCGTCGCCAGATCGGCTTTCGCCAACGCCGCGGCCCGTACCAGAAGAGCCAACTCTCCTGCACCCATCCCCAAGCGCTCACCCACCCATGGAGCGAGACGCTCCAACCTATGGGTCTTGTCGAGCATCGACCCCAACTCGGCCTGGAATGTCAAAGCCGCCAGCCCTTCACGATAGTCTGCGAGCGGTTTTCGGGCGTCGTTCCCGTAAAAGAAAGCGGCATCAGCGTAGCGGGCGCGTATTACGTCCTCATTGCCTATGCGCACCAGGTCGACGTGCTCTTTCCCACCGTTGCGGATCGTCACGAAATTCGCCGTGATCCGCCCCTGCGCATCGAAGACTGGGAAGTAGCGTTGGTGCTTTTTCATCACGGCGATGAGCACGTCTTGAGGTAGGGTTAGGTAGTGTTCCTCGAATGACCCCAACACGGCCGTTGGAACCTCGACGAGGTTCGTGACCTCTTCCAGCAAACCGGTATCGTCGGCAGCGACTCCCCCGACCTTCGCAGCAGCAGCCCGCGCCTGTCTAAGGATCTCCTCGCCGCGCGCCACAGGATCGAGGATCACACCGTAGGCGGCCAGCGTCGGGCTGTAGTCCTCCGCAGCGGCTAGCGCTACCGGAGGCGACCCGGCAGGACGGGGTCCGCGCGTTATCCGCCCGCTCTCTACGCCTCCATACGTGAAGGGGACGATACCTTCTCCAAGCAGCGCGGTGAGCCAACGCACCGGACGGCTGAACGCCACGCCGGTGTTGTTCCAGCGCATAGATCGTGGGAAGTGCAGCCGCTCGATCCACTCAGGTAGAGCTTCCGCAAGCACGTCGAGCGCAGGCCGCCCTTCGATACGTTGGTGGGCAACCACGTATTGCCCGCCGTCGATCTCCACGACCTCGAGATCGGCTACTGCGACACCGCGCGAACGCGCGAACCCCTCGGCTGCGCGAGTCGGCTGCCCATCCTTCGCGAAGGCGGCAGCCGCAGGTGGTCCCTTGACGACGCGCTCCTCATCACGTTGTGCAACGCCCAAAGCATCAACATAGACCGTGAGCCGCCGGGGCGTGCCCCAGATGCGAACGTCGCCGTGGGACAGGCGCAGCGCATCGAGCTCCCGCGGAACCAACTCCCTCAACTGGGCCAGAGCTCCGCTGAGATGGGACGCCGGAAGCTCCTCCGTGCCGATCTCAAACACGAATGCGGCAGACTCGCCCGAAGCAGCTGACTGGGCGGAGGTCACGCCCAGAGGAAGGTGAAGGAGCGTTCCTTGCTGCTGATCGATCGTCTTGAGGCCCCGTCGGTCATCCTGCCAAGGAAAGCCGACGCGGTCGCGCTGGGCCAGGTACACCTCGGCGACCCGGCGCGTCAGGTCGCGCATCCGCTTGAACAACACCGCGCGCTCCGTGACGCCCACAGTGCCGCGGGCATCGAGCAGGTTAAACGTGTGCGAACAGCGCAGAATGTAGTCAAGTGCGGGGACAGCCAGGCCGTGGTCGAGGGCCAACAGCGCCTCAGCCTCGAACAGGTTATACATCCGCTGGAGCCGTTCAACGTCGGCGACGTCGAAGTTGTACCGGCAGTAGTCGATCTCCTGATCACGCAGGATCTCGCCGTAGGTGTGAGTGTCATCCCACAGGATGTCCCAGACCGAGCGCTTGTTCTGCAGGTACATGACGATGCGCTCAAGGCCGTAGGTTATCTCCACCGCGGGCACGTCAAGCGCCATGCCGCCAGCCTGCTGGAAATAGGTGAACTGGGTGATCTCCTGACCATCAAGCCAGACCTCCCACCCCAATCCCCAGGCACCGATCAGGGGGCTCTCCCAGTTGTCCTCGACGAAACGCACGTCATGCTCGTCACGGCGAATGCCCAGCGCCTCAAGGCTCCGCAAGTAGCGCTCCTGCGGATCGCCCGGATCGGGTTTGAGAATCACCTGCATCTGAGTGTGCATCTGCATCCGATTGGGGTTGTCGCCGTATCGGCCATCATCGGCGCGGAATGACGGCTCCACGTAGGCCACATTCCACGGCTCAGGGCCCAGAACGCGCAACACGGTCGCCGGGTTCATGGTCCCCGCACCAACCTTCTCGCTGTAGGCTTGCCAGATCAGGGCACCCTGTTCGGCCCAGAACTGCTCCAACTGGTGAATCGCTTGCTGAAAAGTTAGCATCTGCTCCTATCCCCTGACCTCTGCGGCACGCGGCGAGCTCTCAACAATCGTTTCCGAAACTGTCGAGTCATCTATCACTACCAGGCGCACGATCTTCCAGGATCCTCAGGCTAGACGGTCGGTACTCCAGGTGGTACGAGATGTAATGCTGCATCGCCGACGCCAGTTCCGTGGCCGCCCTGGGTGAGATGTTGAACCGCTTAATCTCCGAGTACAGATGATGCTGCAACGCCTGAAGCCACGAGAGCGCGCTCGGGGTTAGCGGTCTGACACCTAGGTCCTTGCGCGCCGCAGCAAAGCACTCAGCACACAGGGCACCGCCGCGCTCCGGATCCATCCCGTAGGTCACCGAATCCATCGGCCGCGGACGAAGCTCCGCACCGCACAACTCACCGTCGCGCTCACCGACACACGCGTGCCACTCCGGCCTGAACCCTGCCAGTGTCAACAAGCGCTGCTCATACCACCTAACGAGCAGCTCCGGTGTATCGTCCGCCTCAAGCGCCGTCAGTGTCGAGTCAAGCAGTTGGTAGAGTTGCTCGTTGGCCTCAGACTCGAAGAACCGAATCACGAGCTCCCCCACATACCGCGCATACGTTGCGCGCTGGAAATCCTCCTGGAGTGCCGGGCGCAGGACAACCGCCTCAGCCTGGCTAACAATATCCCAGGAATGCTCCACTCGTGAGACTAGCATCTGAGTCCGTGAGAACAACTCCAGATGCCCGGCCTTACGAGACCGCGTCTTGCGGGTGCCCTTCGCAAGCAGGTCGACCCGACCCTCCGAAGTCAAACACACAATGATACGATCGGCCTCACCATAGTCGCGTCGACCGAGGATGATGCCCTCAAGCTGGTAAAGCCGGGAGTGTCGCGCCATAGAGGCACCGTTCGCATTTAGCAGTCGCCGGAGTACGCCGCTCTCACGGTTGAAACCGTGGCACATCCGAGAACTATACGCGTCGCGGCCTGCATTATACCATAGCGGGTGGCAGTTCCTCACCCTCGCCCGAACCCAACGAGCGCCGACCTGCTCTAGCAAGTGCGTCGCCAAGCGCCTGCACCGAGGACAGTTCACCCCAGTCCGTCAGGGAGATCCGGTTCCCCTCGAGATCGCGCATCCAGAGTCTACCCAGATCGAAAGTATCGACGGGCCCATCCGCGAAGCTGCGCGTCTCAACTTCGAAAGCGCGTACGTCACCCAAGTCCACACTCACTACCTCCCGAGCTCCGCGACCGATCCACGTCTTCGTGCGCCGGAGCTCGCCACCGTCCGGCGTCCGCTCAATCGATCCGCCGTCGACGAGAGGAATCGCCAGCACGACAGCCGTGCCGACACCAAGGCCAAGAGCAACAATCACCGCGACCACCTGTCTCCGGACAACGTTGGGGCTGAAAGCAACGAGAGCAGTGAGGAAAAGGACAGCCAGGAGCAGGCCAACCAGGATCTGAGGCAGCGGTCGCCTGGTCTGCCATTCCGCCCGATTGTGACTCTCCTCACGGACTGCAACGCGCACTTGCGGCTCCTATTGTCATATTGCCAACATCGTAGTATACATCAGGTCACTTGATCAGCAACGCAGGACCGAAGAATGGAGGTGCGGCCATCAACAGCAACGAAAGACCCAACATCGCCCAGTGGGGATGCCTGGTCATGCTTCTTGGCACGGTCATCCTCACAATCGTCGGAGGCGTGTGGCTGTTCACACGAAAGCCGAGACCCGCCGATGAGCTGGTCCCCACGGCCATCGTCTGGACAACGACACCTACGCCACGGTCCCCCGCGTTTCCCACGACGACGCCCACGCCAAACGCCGCAGGCGCCATCGCCATCGGTATGCGCGCGCAGGTCACTGGAACCGGAGAGGTCGGCCTCAGCATCCGTTCCGAGGCTGGTACGAACGCGGAACGGCTGGCTGTCGCGAAGGAAGGTGAGATCCTGCTTGTCGCTGGTGGACCCAAGCAGGCGGACGAATACACCTGGTGGTTCGTCCGTGACGAGCTCAACGCGCAGCGCGAGGGCTGGGTTGTGGAGGATTATCTGCGTCCTACGGAGTGAGACCGACCATGGTGATGGATCTTGCGGCCGCGAGCGAGCGAGCAAGGCAGCTTCGCGAAGAGATCAGCTTCCACAACCATCGCTACCACGTGTTGGACCGCCCGATAATCAGCGACGGTCAATACGATGCACTGGTCGATGAGCTGCGGCAGATCGAGCGGGACTTCCCTGAGATCATCACGCCCGACTCACCCACCCAGCGAGTCGGCGATCAGCCAGCTGAGGGCTTCCAGAAGGTCAGGCATCCAGCCCCCATCCTAAGCTTGGACAAAGCCGTCAGCCGCGAGGAGCTGATGGCATGGTATGCCCGCACCAGCAAGCTGCTGACCGAAGACGCACGATCCCTCACCTACGTTGTAGAACCCAAGCTCGACGGGCTCACGGTCGTCCTGCACTATCGCGAGGGTCAGTTCGTCCTTGGCGCCACGCGGGGTGATGGTCAGGTTGGGGAAGACATCACGGCCAATCTGCGCACATTGCCCACCCTCCCTCTGCGGATTCCGGTGGACGCTGACGGCCCGACCGTGCCACCAGTGCTAGTTGTCCGAGGTGAGGTGCTGATATACCTGAAGGATTTCGACATTCTGAACAACCGGCTGATCGATGAAGGCCAACAACCATTCGCGAACCCGCGCAATGCGGCTGCAGGGTCACTTCGCCAACTCGACCCAAGAATCACTGCTCGTCGGCCGCTTCGCCTGTTTGTCTACAGCGTTGTCGCCAGCGAGGGAGAAGCCCCAGCGACGCAATCAGGAACTCTGACCCTGCTCTCCCAGCTCGGTTTCGCCGTGCCCGATGAAATCGCCGCCTTTGATGACCTCGAGCATGTCGCCGGCTATTGTGAGACCATGCTGCAGCGTCGCACCGCCCTCCCTTACGAGGCGGATGGCCTGGTCATCAAAATCGATGACCTAGACGTGCAGGCACAGCTTGGTGCTGTGGGGGGAAGGCCCAGGGGTGCGATCGCCTACAAGTTCCCTGCCCAGGAAGCGGTCACAACGCTGCTGGATGTGGAGTACTCCGTTGGTCGGACTGGGGTGATCACACCGACAGCGCTGTTGTCGCCGGTCACCATCGCCGGCGTGACTGTTGGTCGGGCTTCGCTGCACAACTTCGACGCGATTTCCGATCGTGATATCCGGATCGGCGATCGTGTGCTCGTGAAGCGTGCGGGGGATGTGATTCCTTACGTCTCTGGACCAATCCTCGATGCGCGCAGAGGTGCAGAACTCCCGATCAAGCCACCCACAGAATGCCCCTCCTGCCACGAAGCCGTAGTCCGTACCGAGGGGGAGATCGCCTACTACTGCATCAACATGGCCTGCCCGGCGCAACTGGTTCAGCGGCTTACGTATTTTGCGGCTTTGATGGACATCGAGGGCATCGGCGAGCGGACAGCCATCCAGTTGGTGGACGCGGGGCAAGTGCACGACCCTGTCGACTTATATGGTCTGGCAAAGGAAGGACTTCTCAAACTGGATGGGTTCGGCGACAGAAAGGCCGCCAACTTGCTGTCAGCCATCGCTGCCTCCAAGGCACAACCCTTCGACCGCGTGTTAGCCGCACTCGGAATTCGGGGGGTCGGCGCCGCCGTATCCACGCTGCTGACCGCCCGGTTCCCCTCGTTGGAGGCGTTGCAGGCTGCGACCTCCGACGAGATCGCCGGCGTGGGCGGCCTCGGGCCCATCACTGCTCAGGCCATCACCGACTGGTTCGCGCGCCCACGGAATCGCGAGATAGCTGCCAGACTGCGGGAGGCCGGGCTCGTGCTGCAGGCGACAGACCTCACCTGCGCCTCAGAGCAGCCGCTTGCGGGACTGAGCTTCGTGATTACCGGCACCCTCTCCCGAGGACGAAACGAGGTTCAGACGTGGATCGAGTCTCTAGGCGGCAAGGTTGCTGGTGCTGTTACCTCCAAGACGGACTACCTGGTAGTCGGAGAGGGTCCTGGCGGCTCAAAGTACTCACGAGCACAAGAGCTCAACACTCCTATGGTGACAGAGGATGAGCTGGCGGCGCTGGCGCGCACGGACGCCGAACGTGGCCCAGGCGCGGGTTCGAGCTGAGCCCCACGGGCGTAGCGGATCTATCCAGATCGCTCCGTGTCCTTTGGCGGGTATGCCCTAGAAGAAGAAGGAGGCCATATGGGCCGACTGGTACCAGCAACCCAGGGTGAGTCGCCGGTACAGAAGCATCGAGTCCTGGCAGCCAATGATCTGCAGTACGTCGACGGACTACTGATGACGTTGGGGAACCCGAACAACTACCTCAACCAGGACGGACTGGATGTCATGTCGGTCAGTGAAGCGCGGATCGCTCCCTGGGCCTTCACCGGACTCCCGACAAGTCGCGTCAATGAGGTCGTCCTGGTGCGGGAGCGGCTGCAGTTCCTGATCTTCCCTGACGATTCGGCTGTGGAGCAGTTCCGCGCGGCGCCCCACACCGAAACGGTCATGGTTAACCTCGGGATCGCCGTTGTTCGTGGAAACGCCCCCTTCCTGAGCGATGCCAGGCTTATGAACTTCCTCGACTTCTGGAAGGGCCTCTTCTTCCCGGTCACAGACGCGCGCGTCCACTTCCTGTCCACTTGCACCTCCGACCTTCCCTCCCAAGCGCGGCTCATTTACATCAACCGCCGGATGGTGCAGAGCTACTCGCACGCCTGAACACCATGCTGACACCCTATGGCCAGGCATGCCCCTACTACTACGCCGACGCACATCGTAAGCCGGATGTCCGCGAGCTCTGTCACCTCCTGGATGGGTCACCGGATCAGGCGAAATGGACTTCGAGCCTCTGCCAGACCTGCCCCGTCCCCGAGATCAGGCGGGCCAACGCCTGCAAGACACTGACCCTTCACGCGGAGATCGGTAGGTCGCGCTGGCGATTCTGGTCACATCCACACATGGTTATCTCAGCCACCTGCTCGCTCAGCACGGGCACGGTACGGGACCCAAGACTGGGGTGCGGCCTGTGCCATGCCCCACTGGAGTTTGTGGTCCAAGACGACTCGGATCCCAACGCCCAGGGGAAGGCATCGGCGTGACTGGGCAGTTCCGATCCTATGACGCCCTTCGAGCTGCTCTAGTCGCGGCTACCGATGCAGCCACGCTCCGGGCACCTCGCAGACAGCACACGCTCGCGGCAGTACGAAGTCCGGACCCGGACTAGACCGGCCACCACAATGGGGACCCGTCCGCTCTCCCGGTACCGACTCCGATTCACGCTCTCCGAGCGGGCTGCCGGATCGCTGCTCTTCGCCAGTGCAGCGCTCTTCGTGCTGTCAGGCATCGTCACGCTGCACTTCGCGCCCTATCCGCTGAGCCTGACCACGGCCCAGCTTTTGGTGGTCGGCATCGGTTGGTTATCTGCTTGGGGTACCGTCCAGTGGGTCCTGAGGACAAGGCTAACCCACTACGATCCCATTATCGTGGCGCTTGTGGCACTACTGACCGGCTGGGGGCTTGTGCTGCAGGCGCGGCTGGCACCCGCACTGCTCTATCGCCAGGTGCTCTGGTTGCTGATCGGCTGCGGAGTGTTCGTGGCAACGGCGCTCACCCCTCAGCTCACCCGGACTCTTCGGCGCTATCGCTACTCGCTTCTGTCCGCAGGTATTGCGCTTCTCGGCGCGACTCTCGTATTCGGCGTCAACCCCTCGGGCTTCGGACAGGAGCTCTGGCTCGGGGCCTTCGGCCTGTTCGTGCAGCCCTCGGAACCCCTCAAACTACTGCTCATCATCTACCTGTCGGCCTATCTCGCCGATAAGCGCGATCTCACAAGCGTCAGAGCCGCCGGGGGATCCACCTGGATGGTGGTCCTCGGACCGATGATGGCTATGGTTGGGGTGGCGCTCCTGCTTCTGGGATGGCAACAGGACCTTGGCGCCGCGCTTCTCTTCTACCTTACGTTCGTGATGATGATCTACCTGGCCTGGGGCAACGCCGGTTATGCGCTGCTGAGTCTTGGCTTGTTTGCGCCGGTCGCCGTGGCGGGTTACCTGCTGTCAGACCGTGTGGCCCTGCGCGTCAGCATCTGGCTTGACCCATGGGCACCTGAGCAGGCCGATCGTGCTTTCCAGATCCTCCAGTCGCTCTTTGCATTTGGGGCGGGGGGGCTCTTCGGTCAGGGCCTCGGGCAGGGCGCGCCTACGTTAATCCCCGCCGTGCATACCGACTTCGTCTATGCCGCCATCGCTGAGGAGTTTGGCCTTGTGGGCACTGTGAGCCTGCTGCTGCTGATCGCTGCACTGATTGCCCGAGCCATCAGAATAGCGCAGAGGACCGAGTCGGTCTTTGAGTCGCTCGTCGCCGGAGGCATTGCTGCGTTAATCGGCGTCCAAACGTTCGTTATTGCGGGCGGCAATGCCAAGTTAATCCCCATCACCGGGGTCACCTTCCCGTTTGTGAGCCATGGAGGGTCGTCACTCGTGACAATGCTGTTTGCGGCAGGCCTGCTGCTGAATCTGTCCGCCCCCCACCCTCTTCCGCTAAGCCTATCGCTCGCACCAACGGTCACACGACCGCTAAGAGTTACAGCGTCCCGTCTTGGGCAGGCCCTCGTCGCACTCCTGGCAGGGCTGGCTCTCTTCACCGGCCTCTGGTCATTCGTACGAGTCGAAGAGCTGCAAAGCCATCGCGGTAACCCGCGCTTCATCGTGGCTGAGTCTCGCATCCGCCGGGGACGCATCTACGATCGCAACGCTCAGGTCATTGCCGACATCGTGATGGACGCGCAGGGCTTCGTGACGAGGGTGTACTCCCAGCCCGAAGCGGCTCCCGTTGTCGGCTTCGCCACGATCGCGTACGGCACGGATGGCATCGAAGCCGCATGTGACGCGCGGCTGCGTGGCGAGGTCGACCTGTCTCCCTGGTCCTCAGCACGGCACAAGCTCCTGCACATTGATCCGGTGGGCCGTGACGTTCGGTTGACGCTTGATAGCAGGCTTCAGCAGCACGCACAACGTAGCCTCGCCCCCCATACCGGCGCGGCCATCGTCGTTGACACGCGCACCGGTGAGATCCTGGCTCTGGCATCAAGCCCTGTGTATGACTCGGCCTCGGTGGCCGCAATGTGGCCCACGTTGAGCTCAGCGGAGAACTCTCCGTTCCTGAACCGGGCCACGCAGGCCCTTGCCCAGCCAGGCACGAGCCTTCAACCCTTCATCCTGGCGAGTGCGCTACAACGTGATCCGTCTCTGAAGCCGCAGGGAGCCATCTCGGCAACGGTGGACCTCAACGGCCTGGTTTTCGGGTGCCTGGTGCCACCAGTCGACGACGGTTGGTCGGCTGCGCTTGCCGCAGCGTGTCCCGCGCCCTTCGTGGCGGCTGCGCGCCGGATGGGCGACGCGGATGTTATGGAGGCACTGGCTCTTTGGGGGTTCCTCGACGCGCCGAGTCTGGTGCTGCCAACGGTGGCTGCGGACCTCGGCGGGCAGCAGCTCGACGCACGCATCGATGCGCTGGGCCAGGGCCGGTTGCTCATTACCCCGCTCCAGCTTGCTCAGGCGATGGCAACACTGGGCAACGACGGGCTTCGCCCCAACCTAAGCCTACTGCGCGCTCCTTTCGACGGATGCGCGACGCTTCCGTTGGATACGGCTACACGTGTCGTCGACGCTGACATCGCCGATTCGGTCCGCCATCTACTGACCCCGTACGCTGGTGCGGTGGGTCATCTCGGCACATCGTTGGCAGGTCTGAACCGACAACAGGCGTGGTTTGTGGGTCTCAATTCGGCCGACCTGCCCCGCTACGCCGTCGCCGTGTTCCTGGACCAAACGACAGACCCGCAGCTCGCCCTCTCCATCGGCGTCGAAACGCTGCGATTCCTGACCGAGATTCAGCAGATCGTCCCATAACGTATATCACTTAGTACGAAAGTACTAGTTAATTTCTAACTCTCAGACCGACTTTGGTTTGACAAATGCGAATTTTAACCTAATATAGGTGTATTGGTAACTTGGGTCGCGCGCCTACAGGGTTCCCATCTAGCGCAGCGGTGAGGACATCCTCAATCCGGGCGTCGCGTCCGCGCCTTAGCCCATAGCGAGGAGCACGAGATGAGCGAGACGATCTTGCTGGTTGAGGACGATGAGGCCCTGGCTCAGTTGGTACAGCTACTCCTGGAACGCGCCGGTTACGCCGTGCAGACCGCCAACAGTGGTGAGGTAGGCCTCAGACTTGCTCGCCAGGGCACACCCAACCTTGTCCTTCTGGACATCCTCATGCCCGACATGGATGGCTGGCACGTCTATGAAGCCCTCCGTCGCATCACGGATGCCCCTGTGCTGTTCCTGACCGCGTTGGGTGACGAACACAACATCACCTACGGCCTGGGGTTGGGTGCCGATGACTACATCGTCAAACCCTTCGGCTACAAAGAGCTCGTGACTCGAGTTAAGGCGGCCCTCTCGCGCGCCCGTCGCGCCCGCGGCGAGCAGACGGTATTCGTCACGGGGAATCTCCATGTGAACCTGGACACACATGAGGTGAAAATCGACAACCGCGAGGTCACTCTGACGCCGACCGAGTTCCAGTTGTTGTCGGCCTTAGTCCAGGACGCAGGTCGCACCGTCACCCATGACACACTGCTCCGGAGAGTATGGGGGCCCGAGTATAGCAATCGCCGAGACTACCTGAAGCTCTACATCTGGTACTTGCGCCAGAAGATTGAACAGGACCCCAGGGACCCCGAGCGGATTGTAAGCGAGCGCGGTCAAGGTTACCGTTTGGTGGTCGAGCCCCAGGAGGGGTAACACCACCCGTGCATCCCATCGACGCCCTTCAGGCCCGTGGCGGCTGGCAGTTCGACATCCGCTCTGCGGCGATCGGCGTAGCTTTTGCATGGATCATCGCCGCGATCCTCTATGGCCAGCGACGGGCCATCGGCGTCGCTGTCCAGAAGGTGTGGACCCCTATCGCAGCTTGGCGCAGTCGCGCGCGTGCGAGCCAAGAGGAGAAGTACCTGAGCGCGCTCTATGAACAACTCAGGCACTCCTTGCTGCTCGAACCCGCGGACCTCAGTGCTGGGTTCATCCCGCCGACGTTCGCGGTACCTGCGCCGCTACCCGCGTCGGTGGCTGATGCCGCCAACGCGCCGCGTACGGTCGAGATCCCCTTGGCCGCGCTGTTGTCCGGACACCCACGCCTGATCATCTCAGGCACACAGGGGTCGGGCCGCACGACCGCCATGGTGTACTTGGTGCACCAGGCCCTGCAGAACCTGGCACCCGCCGGCAAGGGCGGTCGGAGGCGTCTCCCGTTATGGATCGACCTGGCCCACACCCCTTCAGCGTCGGCGGGCAAGGTGTCTTCAGCCGCTGAGGCCATCGTGACAGCCGCCGCGGCGTACCTTCCTGCTGTCCTACCCCAGTGGCTCCTCCAGCGGCTTCGTCGTGAGCCCTGCCTGGTGCTCCTGGACAACTGGGACCAACTCGCCCCAGACCGCCGTGCTGAGGTGGCTCTGCGCATCTCGGAAGCCGACGATGAGTTTGCGGACACCGTGTGGATGGTGTCGGCGGCGCCCGAGGGGTACAGCGATCTCACGGCTGCGGGATTTGTGCCGATTGAGGTTATCCCGCAGGGACGCAGCCAATGGCGGCGGGCGCTCTACGAAGCGTGGCAGTCGTCGCTTGGACGTGTGGCTGAGCCGCCTGACGATGAGGCCCTTACAGCCATAGCCAGGGCCGCGGACGCTGGCGCTCCCCCGTGGGAACTCCAGATCCGCACAATGGTTCACCTGGCAACGGGCGATCTACCTTCACGCCCAGTCGAAGCAGTTGATCGCTATATCGCGACCAAGATCGGGGCAGTGCCGCTAGGGAAGGCGCCTGAGGAGTTCGTCGACGCTGCGCAGCAGGTTGCTTTGGATGCTTTGATGGCGGTATCCGCCAGGGCGCGCCTCGATGGCCAGCCCGTGCTGACCAACAAAGACATGCGCGATCTCCTGGAGGCGCAACGCGAAGGTAGGTCGGGACAAGATCACAGGCAGGAAGAAGCTGTCCGGAAGATCCTGACAGGGAGCGGGCTTCTCCGACAGAATGGTCGGACTTGGCAGATCGCGCACCCGATTCTTGCCGACTACCTGGCAGCGTGCCATCTTGTTCGTGAGGAGGCCGGCAGTGCGATCATTGAGGCTCACCTGGAGGACCCCCAGTGGCACGTTCTTACTGAGTTCTACGCTGGGGTGGCGGACATTGGGCCCCTGGTAGAGAACCTGGTCAGAAGAGCGGAGATCGACGGCGACAGAACTCCCTTGACACGTATAGCCCGCTGGATCGCAGTCTCCGATCCCGAGTCGCCCAGCCGCAGTGCGATGATCAAGATCCTGGCGCGCAGCTTCATGATAGACCCGCTGGACCCGGTGACACGGGCGAGCATCGGTCGGACAATCGCGCTCGTTGCAGGGGACGGCGCCAGGGCTTTCTTCGTCCAGATGCTGCGCAATGCTTCACCGGACATCCGTGGCGCCGCACTGCGAGGCTTGGGTTTGTGCAAGGTGAACAGCGACCTGACCTTGCTCGAGTCTGTGCTCCGTGATGAGCAAGCGACCGCACAAGTGCGCGAGAGCGCGGCCCAGGCGCTTCTGGATCTCGGATCAGATGAGGCGTATGCCGCGCTGGCCGGTGCGCTGACCGAGGTCGATCCGGCGTTAATGCTTGTCATCGCCGAGGCCTTGGCTGGCGCCCCTCAAGGTGAAGTAGCCCTGGAGGAAGCCGCCCATCATCCCGACCTGTTCGTGCGTCGAGCGGCAGCGCACGGCTTGGGCCGCATCAGTTCAGACTGGGCACGAGAGAAACTGCTTGAGATTGCGCGCGAGGATCAGGAGTGGATGGTGCGTTCAGCCGCGGAGCTGGCACTACAAGCCCAGGACGAGTCAGACCAAGCGCCTGGAATGATCACCGCCCCACCCCAGCCAGACCAACTCGACTGGCTGATTGGCTGGGCTGCGCGCCAAGGAGAGGGACTCGGTGTTGGGGAGGCCGCGATGGTGATGCTGCGGCGCGCCGCTCAGGAGGGGAATGCCGATGCCAAGGTGCTCAGCGCACTGACACTGGCGCAGATCGGGCAGGAGTCGGACTTGGCAGTACTGGGGTCGCTCACAGACTCCACGGACCCATTGGTTGCCCAGACAGCATCGTGGGCGGTGCACCAGATCCGACGGCGCCAGCGGATCTTCCAGGTCGCCTGACCTTCCGAGTCTTGCCAAACTCAACTGGCTTCGCAGCCGCGGCTTACCTAGCGGGCTGATGCCTGACTCGTTAGCCTGGCTCGGGCTCCCAATCCACGGTGTGGCCATCTCCAACAAGTAACTCACGGGCCAAGCACAAGTAAGCAACCGCGCCCTGTGAGCGTGGGGCGTAAACAACACCCGGTTCGCCATAGCTTGGGGCCTCACTGAGGCGTACACTGCGCGGGATCACCGACTCAAAAACCCGCTTGGGAAAGTGCTTTCGAACCTGCGAGACCACCTCATTCGCCAGCGTTGTACGGCGGTCGAACATCGTCATCACCACGCCTCGCAACGCCAGGTTCGGGTTGAGCGCTCGCTGCACGAGCGTTATCGTATGCGTAAGCTGCGTCAGTCCTTCAAGGGCCAGGTATTCGCATTGCACGGGTACAACGACGCCCTGCGCAGCAACTAGGGCATTCACGGTGAGCACCCCCAGGCTCGGCGGCGAGTCCACTAGCACATAATCGTACCCTTCGACGCCCGCCAAGACCCGAGCGAGTCGCCCCACGCGCTCCTGGGCAGGCTCCGCGTTGAGCTCAACGGTCGCACCAGCCAGGCCCGGAGTGCTTGGAAGCAGATCGAGGCCATCCCAGCGTGTCGATACGATGGCCTGACGCACAGGCAACCCACCGACAAGCACCTCGTAGACGCTGCGCTCCAGCGCCCGCGCGTCCAGCCCCAGGCTGGTGGTTGCGTTACATTGGGGATCAGCATCAACGACCAAGGTCCGGAAGCCCCACAACGCCATCGACGCAGCCAAGTTGACCACTGTCGTGGTCTTCCCGACACCGCCTTTCTGGTTGGCGAACGTATAGCGTAGGGCCATCACAGACCTCAGGACCCTAGACGTGCAGGAGAGCCTCGCACGCCTCGATGTCTTCCCAGCCGGGGACACCGGCGATCCCCACCCGTGTGACGGACCTTGAGGCAAGACAGGCCGCGAAGCGGGCAGCCGGCATCGGATGAACGCCCGTGGAGAGCGCGTCAAAGAAGGTCGCAGCGAAGATGTCGCCGGCGCCCGTCGGGTCGACCTCAACTACATCCAGGGCGGGAAACGGCGTAGGCGTTCCATCGAGGAACACAGTGCCACCTCGCGCCCCCATAGTCACCACGAGCAGGTGAGCACGTTGCGCGAGGCTCGTGGCGGCCTGAAGATCGCCTCGTATGTCGTCCAGGCTGAACACCACCGCCGACGTGCGAGCCAGAAGCTGCGGGTCGACCTGCCACGCGTGAGCCAACACCCTGCCGCCACCATCCTGCGAACGCATATACCCCTGCGGGGTCACGCCAACAAAGGTTCCCGGCCCGAAGCACTGGACAAGCGCCTGATCGCACTCACCAATCACCGGACCGATGTGGGCAACGCGTGGCTGTTGCCAATCCACGGGAACCGATGCGCGATCAAGGGGATCTGCCAGCTTGTGGACCCACTGATGCCTGTGGCCATCCACATAGGTGTTGGTGAAGGTCGTTGTCTGCGCTGCTCGGTGGCAGGCTACCGCAACCGAGCCGTTGAAGACCGAGACGTCGAAGTCGTCGCCGGCGCTGGTCAGAATACCGGCCCGGCGCCCCAACGCCGCGGCCGTGAGCGCCGCATAGGAGACTGTGCCTCCAACAGTGAAGGAGTGGTCGGGGCGAACGTCATGCGTGACGTGGCCTATGGCGAGGTACTCCACCGGACCGGACAGCGTACTACATCCCACGTGTCGGCGCCGCCTTCCGTTGGGCTTCAGTCACGCCAGACATCACTTGGGCTCAGAAGTCATTCGCGGCACGATGGTTACGGCGCGATCACGCCCTTTACCCACGCTCTCGGTACTCACCCGATCATCATCACGGAGGATGATGTGAACAATCCGGCGCTCGTGCGGAGGCATCGCACGCAGGCGCACCATTCGCCCCTCAGCCACAGCCTGATCCGCCTTGGCCTGGGCCATCATCTCGAGACTGCGCCGCTGGCGCCTCCGATACCCATCGGCATCAACCACGACGTTGTAGCTGCCGTCGGACCGATGGTACATAAGAGCGCGCACAAGGTACTGCAACGCGTGGAGGTTTCGAGCGCGCGGTCCGACAAGCGCATCGGCGTCGCGACCCGTTAGCGATATCCAGATCGTCGGCCTGTCCTCATCAACCCACTCAACGCTAGCCTCGACTTCCAGTCCCAGGAGCATATGAGACATCGTATCTTCGGCTAGCCGCGTGAGGCCCTCGCGGTCCAGATCCTGGCCGGCGCCCGGCTCGTCGCGTTTCGTCGATGGTCGCACCCCTCGCTTAGGCTTGGGAGCCTCATACGACTCGGTGTGCTTCGGTTCACGAGGCGCCGGCTTTGCAGCCGGCTGGCTCTGTCGGCGCGGCACCTCAGTCCGCGACGTGTCGATGGGCGACGGGCCAAGCGGACGTGCCGCCACGGTACCGCCGGTCGCGGAGACTACCTCCACGGTCCCAGGCTCGGCGGCGGCCGGCGAAGCCACCGCCGCGGGCGATACACCAGCCCCAACCGCGGGGGTCACAGCGACACCGGGCGGAACGACTTCGTGCGCGCTGCGCTCCAGCCGTACCCGCGCTTCGCGTGCGCCAATGCCCAGGAAACCGCGGCTGCCCTCGTCAAGCACCTCAATGTCTACCTCGTCGCGGGTGGCTACCAGCCGCGTGAGCCCGACGATGATCGCCTCCTCTACCGAAGGCGCAGTCACAACTACCGAATCATCCGATCCCATCTAAGCATCCTCCTGCTCAACACCGGCGGGCCCGCCCGCCACGCATGCCACAATCCGAGCGACACCTCACATCGCGCCGACAGGTGAGCCTGCGCGAGGCGCCATAGCAGAGCCTTAGCTCTTTGTGGGCGCCTTCTTCGCTGGACGGGTCGGGCTCTCCTGACTCTTCCCGGATGGGGCTGCTGTCGCCGGCGCGAAGTGGCTGCGGAAGAGGTAGTACTGCAGGACACCCACGAGGTTCGTGATCAGGAAGTATACGCCCAAGCCTGATGCGTAGGTAAGCGTGAAGAAACCAGTCATCAGCGGCATCATCAGCATCATCTGTTTATTCATCGCAGCTGCCTGCGCATCAGTGGCGGGTGGCGTCAGGAGCTTCTGATAGTACCAAGCACTGATGACCACCAGCACCGGAAGTATGAAGAGCGGATCGGGAATCGCCAGATCAAGCCAGAGGAACTGGCTCTTTAGCGGCACCAACGTGCTCAGACTTGGTATCCAGCGGTAGATGTCCTTGGGCAGGGCGAGGAGCTGCAACGGCGTTCCCGCCAGCACACGAATGATGGCCTGGTACAAGCCGATCATCAGCGGAAGCTGGATCAGCGTCGGAAGACATCCAGCAACTGGGTTAATCCCTGCCTCACGGTACAGCTTCATCTGCTCCTGAGCGTACTGATTCTTGTCGTCTTTGTATTTCTTCTGCAGTTCATCCAGCTTCGGCTTGAGTTCCTGCTGTCGTCTCACTCCTTTTTGCTGCTTGAGCTGCAGCGGCGTCGTCGCGAGCCTTAACAGGAGCGTGATCATCGTCACCGCCACGATCGTCTCCTGACCCAGGAACTTGTAGAGCAGCAACATAGCGTTGATAAGAGGTCGCACTAACACGGCATCAAACACAACACACTCTCCTAGTTGATCCTACAGACACCTTCGGACGGGCCAGCTTTGGCTCCGAGCTGCCCGCACTGATCCCTCTACCACACCTCGCGCCGCGTAATCTGCCGAACGGCACAACAGCCCAGGCGAACGCTAGCGGGGTCTGCCGACAGCGCAAAGGCTCTACTCCGCCGCCTCGGGCGACGACCAGACCAGCTCCCCCGTGGCTGGATCGAACGCCTGCACACGCTCCGCCACCAGCACGGGCATCGTATAGAGATGGGCGTCATCCAGCACAAGATCGCCCGGGAGCCGCCCCGGGTTCGCCAGCGTCATACCCCAGCTCTGTTGAACACGGCCCGTGACCGTGTCGATGGCCACAACGTTGCCCTTCTCATAGCCAGCGACAAAGAGCTGAGCGCCATCGGCGCTGAGCGCCGGGCGTCCCCGCACCACATCGCCCACGACGGCTGGCGCATCCCAGGCCATTGTCAGTGTCTCGGTGTTCAGCGCATAGACGTTGCCCCCAATATCGGCAACGTACAGAATGCTACCTGAGAGCACCGGCGTCGCCCACAACCAGTTTTCGGCCGTGAACGTCCAACTGACCGCGCGTGCATCCATGTCGATCTGGTAGAACTTCGAGGCGAAATCGCCCACCCAGAGGTGACCGGCAGCGTATACCGGCGTTGCGGCAATCGCTCCGGCGACCTCTATGTGCCACAACTCAGCGCCGCTACGCAGATCCACCGCATATAAACGATGATCAAGTGATGCGATGTAGACAACCCCATCGACCACTACGGGCGTCGCCCACACCCTGTCGCGGGTAGCGAACTCCCAGACCTCAGTGCCGTCAGAGACATTCAGAGCGTACACGCTGCCATCGCCATTGCCGATCAGGAAGAGCTCGTCCGCCACGATGCCGCTGCCCACATACTGCCCGCCGGCGCCTTGAAAGCGCCAGACCTCATCGGGGCGCTCCGCAGGCGATGCGCCGAGTGATAACCCGTAGACCGTGCGATCGGTGAACCCCGCTACGACGAGAAGCCCGTGTTCGCCCACTTCTGGCACCAGCACCGGTGTAGCATAGAACGGTTGCGGCTTCCTCTCTTCGGTTGCGGGGAAACTCCAATAGACCTTGCCCGTCTCCGCGTTGATAGCTTCAACATGGGCAAGGTTAGCGGCGTAGAGCGTACCGTCTGCAGAGATCATGCCGGGCCAGCTCTCGTGGCGGAGTCCTCCGCCGGCACACCCCGCGAGAAGTAGCACCATCAACACCAGCGCCACCGTCGATCGCCACGCGCGAACGTGCAATCGCACACTGGTTGGCACTATAGAGCGGGAGACTGTCATCCGCCGGACTCTCATACTTCCTCCTGCCTTAATATCACGTAACTCTACCCATGGCGTTGGCGTTGCACGCAGCAATCATCGTGCCCGGCCCCAACCGGGGAGAACTCATGCCGGGCCTGGGGTGTCATCTCAGGCACCGGGTCGTAGCCTCCCGGGTTCAGTGGGTTACAGCGAACAAGACGCTTCACGCCCAACCAACCGCCCTTCACGATGCCAAATCGATCAACCGCTTCATAGGTGTACTGCGAACAGGAAGGCGTGAAGCGGCAAGAGGGCGGGAAGGCGGGTGAGATGAAGCGCTGGTAGAACCGCAGCAGATCCAAGAAGAGACGCTTCACACCGCGCCCCTGATATCAGACACCGGCATCACACCCTGACTCCGGTGGCGACACAAGATTCGCGCGAGTGAGGACCAGGCGCAGAGCGATCTCGACCTGCGCTTCCTTCGCGCTCAGGAGACCCGACCTACCGACCAGCACGATGTCCCAGCCAGAAGCGATGTGCGCATAGAGATGGCGCATACCCTCACGGAGGAGCCGACGCGCACGATTACGCTCCACCGCACACCCAAGCTTCCGACTTGCCGTGATCCCTACTCGACTGTGGTCCAGGAGATTCGGTGCTCGCCATACTACAAACAGCGGATGCGCCCACGATCGTCCCTCAGAACGAACCCTGCGAAACTCTTCTGGACGTCGAAGGCGCATCTGCTTCAGCCAGGGAGAGCCGCAGTCGGCTTCCGAGCCGCAAGGGCATCCCACCTGGGCCTACTTGCCTGAACGCGGCCGTTGTGCCGATTCCTTCCAGTTAATGCGCTTGGCGCCGCCCAGCGCCACGACAATCAGCTTATGCCGACCCTTCTGCCGCCGACGCTTGAGCACATCGCGCCCCGTCTTGGTCTCCATACGCGCGCGGAAGCCATGGACTCGCATCCGGCGACGCTTCTTCGGTTGATAGGTGCCCTTCGTTGCCATGATGAATCTCCTTCTAGCTTTGTACTTCTCTCAAACACTGAACGCCGCCGCTCAGACCCCATACACAAAACGCACGCGGTCACCCGCGGCGATTCGCTCAGTGGAGTATAGCGTTACACGTCAACCCAGACGCCTACGCATTATACCGTAAGCGCCCCCTAAGTCAATCGCGCGCGAGTGGGCGAATCACCAGGGCGCATCAGGGCGGTGTAGCCGTCCAACCCGGGCTAGCTCGTCAAGCCGCTCACGCCGTTCAAGGAAGGCCACAAGCTCTCGTGACTTTCCGGCCTTCCCGAGTCCGTCGAGGGCCTCGAAATCCACACCAAGATCATAGCACAACGTGCGTAGCTCATCGATGTCAAAGCGCTCAACCAGCGCCTGCCGCAATCGGACAGCTTCGCGCTGAGGCTGGGTGAGGTCCACACCGTCGAGTAGCGCGCGCACATCCACCCGCTCCCGCAAGCCGGGCGGCACGAAGCTCTTCTCGCCCATGGCCTCCAGGTCCAGCAAGTACTGATAGTCGACCACGATCTCGGGATGCTCCCATAGGGGCACCTTCTCCGCAACGTGTATACCGGATATCGTGCTGTGGATGACATCGAAGTGCGAGCGGATGATGCTCAGGAGGGCGCGACGCGTACGCTCGGGGCCGCGCACCCAGATGCTGACCCGCTTCTCCTCGCGGTCGGCCTGCACCAGCGCCGAGTTGCCCTGGTCCGTTATCACAACGCCACTGCGCCAGTAGAGGTCCTGATCGAGGTAGGGGTGCGCCCGCACGATGAACCTGGAAATCACGCTCCCAGGAAGCACGTTGTAATGGTACTGGAAAGCTAGAGCATCGGCCCAGACCCCGGTATCCGGCGCCTCTTTGCTCAGCAGGTCAGGCACCAGGAACCGATCTCCTCGATCCTCATCAAACGGGAAGCATAGCTCAAACTTGCGCATCATGTCCAGAACAAACTGGTGCCTGTGGCGCGGATACGCGCGCCGATCCAGGATGTGCGAGAGATCTGCCCGGGCAAGACAGCCATTCTTGCGTCGGAGGCCCTCATCATTCAGTATACGGTAGACGCCGTTTGTGACCCACTGGGGATTCAGGATATTCGTATCCTCCAGCCGAGGGTCATCCTGGAAGTTGAGGACAATGCCCAGGTCGTGCAGGAAGCCGATCAACGTGCGCTGGCTGCGCTCATCCGTGATCCCGTGAGCCTGGCATCGCTCCAGGTAGTACTCGTACGGGATGTAGTCCTTGTCGAGCGCCTCGATCTCGCGCTTGACCTCAAACCACGATTCCAGGAGCGCATCGTGCAAGTGGGGCATTCGCGTGATCTCGCGTATGATGCGCGCCTTCAGTCTGTCGATGCCCAGCCCTGTGGCGCACGAGGTACCAACGATCGCCCGGATCTGCGGGTATTTTACCTGGAGGCCACGCACGTCGAGGTCAATGGCGTGGAGATCAGTCTTGTTCGCCACGATCACGACCGGAGAGTCTCCGCCAAAGCTCTGTATGATCTTGAGCCAATACTCAAGACGGTTCTCTTCTTCGCTCAGACGCCCATCAAGCACAAGAAGATAGAGCGTTCGCTTGGTGAGGAAGAACTGATGCGTGGCGTGCATGATCTCCTGACCACCGAAGTCCCAGACATTGAGCTGGATGGCGGTGTCGTTGACCTGCACCTGCCAGGGCCGAATAGCGATTCCCTCGGTCTTGGGCTCCCAGGGATCGTAGGTGTTGGCTGTCAGACGCTTGACCAGGGAGGTCTTTCCCACGCTGCCCTGACCCACGAGCACCATCTTGGCTTCGTTGAGCGGGCGCAGCCGTCCGCCCAAGTGCTGGAGGTAGTAAGTGATGATCGCCGTCGGCGCCTCGGTCTTTGCGAGAATCTCCGGGGGCACCGCAAGCGGATTCTGCGTGAGATCAAGCCGATGCAGGCCCTCAAGCTTGCCGATCTCGATGGGCAGTGAGATAAGCTGGTTGTGATGCAGGTCCAACTGCCGCAGCCTGCGCAGAGCACCGATCTCGGCGGGCAGATGGGTAATCGCGTTGTTGTGTAGCAGCAATGCCATCAGCCGATCCAGCTCGCCTACTTCGGGCGGCACTGCGCTGAGCCGATTGTTATGCAACTCGACATACTCAAGATTCCGTAGGTTCCTGATTTCCGGTGGGATAGCGCGGATCTGGGTGTGATCAATGACGAGCCGTTCCAGGCTACCCAACCGCCAAACACCAGGCGGGATCTCTGACATCTCATTGCGACCCAGGTTCAGGTAGCTCAGGCGCGCCAGTCTGGCGATTTCCAGCGGAAGGGCGACCAGGGGATTGCCCCAGAGCTGCAGGTCTTCCAGAGCGAGCAAGCGGAGTATCACCTGCGGGAAGATTCGGATGCGATTCTGGCGGAGATCCAAACTCGCCAAGCCGGTCAGCATCTCCATCTCCGGCGGCAACGAAGCCAACTCGTTGCCCAGCAAGTCCAGCGAGGTGAGGCCGGTGACCAGGCCGATCTCGGGCGGCAGGCCGACCAGTTGGTTGTGACGCAGGTCCAGTTGAGCGAGGTTTCGCAGCCTGCCGATCTGCGGCGGCAGCGCCACGAGATCATTCCCGCACAGGTCGAGCGCGAGCAGATGATCGAGCTTAGCGATCTCAGGCGGAAGAGCGGCAAGCTCACAGTAGCTAAGATCCAGTACCTCAGATCCCGTCGCCGCCGCTTCATTGATTCGCTGCAACAGTTGCTCGTCAGTCACTGACATTCCTCACGGTTCCCGTAACTGCTCACGGAAGTGTTGTAATGCCGGCCAGTCCGCTGCTGCTGCCAAGCGCGCCTGCTGGGGCCAGGTCGTCAGGAAGTGCGCACGGATCCCTGTCTCGCCTATGATGTCCGCAAGCTGCTCCGATGTCAAGCGTGCGAGTTGCTCAAACAGGTAGATGCCTGCCGCGTTGAGCGCAGCCGCACCAATCTCGCCGACCCCTTTGACCTGCATCAGGTCGTCAGGGCTCACCAGGAAGCGCTCCTCGAGTTCACTGGGACGCGCACCGCCATCCGCCAGCGATGTGATAGCAAAGCTATGCGCCTCGCGCTGAGGAGCTCCTCTCCAGCGGTAATCGCTGGTTAGTGCCTGCTTGAACTCGGTGAGGACCTCCGGCTTGTTGACGATCGCCCATGCATCACCCATCCAGCGGTAGATGAGCGCGCAGCGTATCTGCTGGGCGTAGGGCTGGCGGTTCCAGCGGTCGATCTCCTCATAGGCGGCACGCAGCCACCCCACGTTTTTGTCCACCCACCCCTGGTCGTGCTCACCCGCGGGTCGATGAATGTGATTCATCTCAGTAATGTAGACGGGGACGTCGCGCCATTTCGCCGGAATACGCTCCATGAAGGTGCGATACGACTGAAAGTCGTAGTAGTGATCGCCGAGCGGGCCGCTGCCATCGCCAAACCGCTTCAGATGTGTGATGTAAGCCGGATCGGGGCCGTGAGTGTAGGTGTGTAGCACAACACCATCCAATGCATCGATGCCCGACATCATCTCGGTGAAGTAATCCAGTGGGCGCCAGCGCACATTGCCCAGCTTCTGCATCGGCATGTAGTTAAATGGATCGATGCCCCCCGGACAGACAATGGCATTCGGCAGTACAGCCTTGATCCGGGCATACGTCCGGTTGAACGCATCGGCGTAGCGATGTGCCGTGATATGCTCGGTCGGATGCTCAAAGCCGCCAGGATGCTCTCGGGGGTTGTTCTGTTCGTTCCCGATCTGGACCGCCCAGGTGTAGGTGGAGGCAGAACGGTTGCTGTCTCGGAGATAGAGCTCCACCCAACGCGCCGCGGCTGCCGCGAAGTCATCGTAGAGTCGCGATTCCGGTATCGTCCCCCCTGGCTCGTACCCATGGTTTAGGCGGATGATCACGCCGTAGCCTGCATCCGCCCAGTTCCACAGGCGCCGCCGTATCTCAGGGTTCATGGAAATAGAACGCGCGTGGCGACCGCAGATCTCAGTGAAAAGCACCCACCCGGCTTTGCCGCTCTCGTGATAGAGACCACGCATCCGGTCGCGCACGATCTGGTCATCGGATGCAGCAAGCGCATGGATTCCGAAGATATGGGGTGACTCTCCGGTTCGAACCCCCGCTTGGGCGACTCGCGGGCGCTCGTCGGCCTGCGCAGGATAGCGCAGGTACCAAGCCGCAACGTACCCTTCTCGCCGCGAGGGGGTGCGCACCCGTACCCACGCGCCGCGCTGGCCCACCTTCGCGCCTGTGGCAACCGGATCCTCCAGCGACTCCAACACGGTTCGATGCGGCATCCACCACGTCCGCGCATACTCAGTCCCGGGCCCGTCTCGCAAACGCAGCCCCGCTCCGGGGCTTTCGACAATCACGTAGGACGTCGGCGTCCCGACCGGCGGCTGAGCGATAGCGGGCTTCTCGCCGAACGGCTCCAAGGCCAGGAACCACGCCGCGCAGTACCCGACCTGGCCCTCCGGCGCCTGGACATGAAGCCATTCGCCGGCTTTTCCGATCGTGGTCCGAACGGTATGCGCGTCGTCGAGGGCCTTAAGTAGCGTCCCATCGGGAACCTTTGCCACTTCGTCGAAATCCATTCCCGGTCCGAAGCGCAGGCGCAGGTTGTCCCCAGCGCTGTCTACTACCACAAAGAGGACCATCTCAAGGTCGCCCTCGTCTGCCTCCGTCGAGCCAACCAGCCTCAGGTAGGCGCCGGCTACCCATCCCACGGCGCCTGCGCCGGTCCTAACCCACAGCCACTGATCGGCGCGACCAACCTTTGCCCTAACGACCTCCGCGGCCTCCAGCGCAGCAAGCAGCGTGCCCGCGTCCACGCTTGCCAGGGTCACGGACTCGCTCTTCGGCTCAGCCAGGACTGCCACCGAGCCGGGTGTGGTCTCAATGACCTCGACCTCCAACGAAGGCTCGGGGATCACCACACCAACTTCCTCAGGGCGGCCCGGAGGAAGTAGTAGAGGCTCAGGATCCACGAGATCGTAGGGATAAGGCGTATCACCGCTGACAGTGGCCCCACGCTTTCTGACGCCCAAGTGGAGATGCGGTTCGGCAGTGTACCCGGTGCTGCCTGAAAAGCCGATAAGCTGCTTAGCCTTGACCACTTGGCCCCGCACCACTACCGTCTGGCTGAGGTGAGCATACAACGACTCATAGCCGTTCGCATGCTGTATCCGGACCTGGTTTCCATACGGTCTGGTCAGTGGATCCGCAAAGCCGTCCAGACGGATATCGGTCACCAAACCATCGCAAACCGCGTAGATCGCCTCTCCCTGAGGCGCCTCGAGGTCAAGCCCTTCGTGTCCGGGCAGGCCAAACTTGGCATAGACGACAGGATTGGCCCCGAATCTCTGGGTGACCCTTCCCGATCGCGTTGGCCATCTCATCCACGCAGCCATCAGCCGCCTCCCCGTCCCCGCGCTGACGCACAGACGCACCAGCGCGTTACAGTTTGGTTACGATTGCGTTAACACGCATACATGCTGTAGTATAAATGACGTTTGCGCCAAAGTCAACAAAAAAGCTTACCTGGTGTGATCGTTGCGACACAACGGCAGGTTGTCACCAGCTCCGCTGAGGGTAGAATGAGAGACTTGGCCAAGCGGAGGTACTGTCTGTGGACGCTATAGCGTGGGTGTATGGGTGAGTCCGAGCCCCCACAGGTTGGACTCGTCATCAGGTCTCTGAGTGGGTTCTATTCTGTCCTCAGCGACGATGGACAGGAGATAGTTGCACGTGTTCGAGGGCGGCTGAAGAAGGAACGCAACGAGGCCACACTGATCGCCGTCGGCGATCGTGTGACTTGGCAGGCGCTCGACGACGGCAGCTTTGTGATCGAGGACGTCCACGAGCGCGTGCGCACGCTGTCGCGGCTCAAACCCCTGCCCTCAGGCCGTGGCACCCGGCGATGGGATCGTCAGGGCTACCTGCGTGAGCAGGAACAGGTAATCATCGCCAACCCAGACCAGGTTGTTTTTGTGTTGGCCTGCGCCGATCCCGAACCCCGGCTGAAGATGCTAGACCGACTCCTTGTGGGCGCCGAGCGGCAAGAGATCCCCGCCATCATCTGCGCCAACAAGACTGACCTCATCGGCCTTGATCGGGCGAAGCAGCTTTTCGGCATCTACGAGACCATCGGCTACACCGTGGCCTATGCGAGCGCCCAATCGCGCAGCGGCATCGACGTGCTCCGTGATCACCTGGCCCACAAGACATCCGCCCTCATCGGGCCATCAGGCGTCGGTAAATCCAGTCTCCTCAACGCGCTGGAGCCCGGCCTGGGCCATCGCGTGCGAGAGGTCAGCAGCACCACCGGAAAGGGACGTCATACAACCACTGTCGCCGAACTGGTGCCACTGGCCGTCGGGGGTTGGGTCGCCGACACGCCCGGTATTCGCGCGCTGGCGCTGTTCGACCTGGATCCGGAGGAGATCGACGCCTACTTCCCTGACATCGCTCCGTTTGTGCCGCGCTGTACCTTCTCCGACTGCAGCCATACTCACGAGCCCGGTTGCGAGGTGCTTGCAGCGCTGGAGCGTGACGAGATTAGCCGCCACCGATATGAGAGTTTCGTGCGCCTCCGCGAGGAGCATAGCAAGCTTGCAGATATGTACTGGTGGGGGATTGACGAAGACTGAACGAGCTCGGTGAACCCCAGGCTTGCGCGCTATCTCATGCTTTGCGGCATCCAGCGCAGGCGGTCACGCGCTATCGCGCGAGGTGCACGGTTTTCAGAGCGCTCCCGAGCCTCTCGCAAGACTCCTGCACCTGGCGCAGATATTGCCGATCGGACAGTGCTCGGTAGAATGGGACGCCGATGGAGACGTTCCTGCCAGCTAGCATGCGGCTAAGCGAGGCCGGACGTCCAGAAGATCCAAGCACCGCCGGCGCTGTCGGCGACTGGAGGAATACCATGGCTGCACCAACGAAACGAACCTTGATTCTGCTGGTGGTTCTCGTGTTGCTGGCTGCTCGCACAGCACCCGTGAGTGCGTTGAGCCGCAGCGCGTCGACTGCATCGGCGCCGGCTGCCGCACTTCCCCCGCTCCCCGAGTGGCCCGTCATCGGCCCGCTTCTGGTCCGTCTGGGCATAGTCGATGAAGCTTCGGAACCTGCGCCTGTGCCCGATCCGGATCTGCCCGAGTACCGCATCAGCACACTCAGCGACCTGGACCAGCTTGATGGCATCCAGGCTGGCGTGCGCGTCCGCGTCACCATATCGGAGGCCGACGCCAACAGCATAGCCCATGACTTACTGGTACAACAGGTTGGGGACGGTGCCACACTGTGGGTCGACTTTGCACCCAACAAGGCCGAGGCCGACGCAACGGCAGACGCCTCCCTGATTGAGCGGGCAGGCGTGGATCTACCCGCGATCGTACGCGGCAGCCTCAGAGCTATCACCACTATAGGGGCATCGGCCGCCAACTGCCTGCCCTCGGTGACTATCGAAAGCCTGAAGGTCAACGGCTGGAGCATCGGGCTGCGCGCAATAGCCCAGCGCATGGCCGACGAGCGTATCGCCCAGGTATGGCCTTCAGAGATCTGCATCGAACGCATCCTGCTGATGGACGATGAGGCCGCTGTCGAGGGTTACTTAGTTCCCTGATCCAGACGTCTG
>JALOOJ010000329.1 GCA_025454475.1 Anaerolineae bacterium | reverse complement strand
GGCGACGCGGGCAACTCGGAGCGGCTCGCCTTCGTCTACGACCGGCGGCGCGTGGCCCCTTCGGGCTTGGCGGGCGAGATCGTGCTCCCGCCCACCCCCGAAGGGATTCCCACCGAGCAGTTCGACCGCACCCCTTACATCGTCGGCTTCCGCGCCGGCTCCGCATCCGATGGGACCGGCGAGGCGATCTCCTTCGCGCTGCTCACGGCGCACATCCGCTATGGCGACATCCCTGAGGATCGGCTTCCCGAGCTGCGCCGGCTCGCCGCCTTCATCGCCGAGGAGATCCGCGACCGCGTAGCCGAGAAGGGCGAGGAGCGCAACCTCATCGTGCTGGGTGACTTCAACATCGACAAGCGCGGCGACAACCCGCTCTTCCAGGCGTTGGTCTCGACCGGGCTGGTCGTGCCCACGGGGCTGCTCGCTCTCAAGACGACCTATGGGACGGAGGCCAAGCACTACGATCAGATCGCGTGGTTTATGGGCGATCTGGAGCTGCTGGCGACCGAGCGCAGCGGCGTGATCGATATCGCGGGCGCGCCCTACAAGGAGCTCACGCTGCGGGAGATGTCGTACCGGATCTCGGATCACTTCCCGATCTGGGTGGAGTTCCTGCCGGACCGGAGTACGGCGGCGATGGCGCGTACGCTCGGGTTGGACCCGGGGATGCCCGATCCGCTGTCCACGGTGCCGGATTAGGCGCGTCCGGGCGCTCTCCGTAAGTGGGGGGCGCGGCCAGGTGCCGGGGACTGCGGAAAGTCCCCGGCACCGCAGATCCGGGCCCGAGGTGCGTACGCGGAACCGCCCAAAGCTCCCTCTCCGCTCCCAAGGGCTTTCTTGAGTCCTTGGGAGCTTCTGCGACACGCACTCGGAACCGCCCAAGGACTGCGGAAAGTCCTTGGGCGGGAGAGGAAGGCGTCCTTGGGCATGGTGTATACTTGGACCACGGATTGGTTGGGCGCACGGAGGGGATGATGATCGAGAAGCGGGTCGAGCCGGTCGGAACAGAGGGGTTGGCGCACGGCCTGCGCGCGTTGGCACAGCCGTGGACACTGGCACTGGTGCTGATCCTGCTGCTCAACGACCACGTGCTGAGGGTGCACTGGCCGAGTTGGCTGACGGGCAAGCTGGGGGATGTGGCGTGGCTGGGGTTCGCGCCGCTGGTGGTCGCGGTGCCGCTGGCGCTCGTTGTGCGAGCGTTGGCCGGCTCTGCCCGCCCGCTTCCCAGCGGCTCCGGCGGGCGGACCGGTTCCCACCGGCATCTGCCGCTCACGCTGTCGATGGTGCTCGTGGGGGCCGTGTTCGCGGTGGTGAAGGCGTCGCCGATCGCGGCGGCGTGGTTCAGAGAATGCTTCCGCGCGGTGTTCGGGTGGACGCCGCTGCTCGTGAGCGATCCGACGGATCTGTTGACGCTGCCGGCGCTGTGGATCGCGTGGCGGCTGTGGGGGGTGTCAACACCGGGAACGTGCCGTGCGAACGTGATCTCGTCACGGGTGCCGGGCACTTCCGAAAGTCCCCGGCACCGGGAAACAAGGAGCCCGCAAAGGGCGTGGTGGGTCCTGGGCCTCGCGGCGCTCGCGACGCTGGCCAACAGCGGCCCGCCTGACACCGGGCTCACCTGCGCGGTGGTCGACCGGGCCTACTCGGAAGCCGGGCGCGTGATCGTGGGGCCTCGTTATGTGTATGCCTACACGCCGCCCTACGCGAGCGACGATGGCGGCCTGACGTGGTCGATGCTGACCGGGGAGTCTTTCGGCACGGGGCCGTGGGCGGATGCCATAGGGGTGCCCTGTTTCGAGCGCGGATCGACCTGGGTTCTGACCGACGAGGCGGAGGGGCTGACTTTCCGCTTCACGCAGGGCGAGGGCATCGAGCGGTCATTGGATGGCGGTCGGACGTGGCGCCCTTCACTGAAGCTATCGGGTGGAGAGGCGCGCCAGGCCTACTACCAGGCGACCCGGACGACGCTCGAGGGCGGGGCGGGACCGCACGACGCCGTCGTCGATGCTGAGACCGGGAACGTGATCGTGGCCATGGGGCACGAGGGGGTGCTCGTTCTGACTCGGGCTGGGCGCAGGGGGGCGGAAGCCACCGGGGACGCCTGGCAGTGGGTCGCGGTGGGCGAGTACCGGTTCGAGCCGATGACGCGGGTGGGCCAGGTGTACTCGCTCCTGCAGGACGAGATCGGTCTGGCACTGGCAGCTGCGTGCGTCGCGATCGCGCTGTGTGCCTGGTGGCTGATGAAGTGGCCCGGGCGTGGTGTCACGGTGCTCCTGGCGCTGGCGATCGTCGTGATGCTGCCGGCAGTCCGGCCTGCGACGGTCGGGGGGTACGGCGGCGCGGCGGTGGCGCTGATGACGATCGGGATCGCGGGTGTGGCGGTGATCGTGGCGATCGTGGCGGCAGTTCGCGGTAAGCGGCGCCTATGGCGGGCGTTGGGCTCGGGCGCGGCGACGGGCGCGGTGTGTTTGGCGCCATTCGTGCTCTGGGCGATCGGCCCGATCCAAGCCTATAGCGCCGCGGCGTGGATCGCGGTGGTGCTCACGGCGGTTGCCTGGGCCGTGTGCGTGCAGCAGAGCCCGCGGCGGCCCTGACAAGGCAGAGACAACATGGATGGAGAGGATGGAGAGGATCAGATGGCTTTCTCATCTCTCCTATCCTGTGTATCCTGTCCATCCGTGTCAGCTCCATCCGTGTTACGCTGGAGGCGGAGAGCAGCGCATACTGGTTGACCGAGGGGGAGCATGGTCTGGAAATACATCGTGGCTGGGTTGGGGGCGTATGTGTTGGGGTCGATCGCCCCGGGGGTGTTCTTTGGATGGACGATCAAGCGCATCGACGTGCGGCTCCACGGCAGTGGGCGCACTGGAGGCACCAACGTCTGGCGCACCGCCGGCTTCGTGCCGGCCCTGTTGACCGCGATCTTCGACGGGCTCAAGGGCGCGGCGGCGGTCTGGCTGGCGATCCGGCTCGGGCTCCCGCTGTGGGCGCAGGCTGCAGCCGGGACATTGGGCGTGTTGGGGCACAACGCCTCGTTGTTCATGAAGTTTCGCGGGGGGGCAGGCACCGCCACGAGCGTCGGCGCAGCGGCGATGTTCTGGCC
>JALOOJ010000141.1 GCA_025454475.1 Anaerolineae bacterium | reverse complement strand
TAACTGACCACTGGAAAGGCAAGCCGGACGATGGACGATGAGACGATGGTCAGCCGGGCCATGAACGCGATGCTGGCGATGCAGCGGCGCGCGTGGGAGCAGGGCGTGGCGGCCCAGGCGCTGCTGGAGCTGGGCGAGACGGACTGGGTGGTTCTGCTCGCGAAGGATGCTGTCGTGAACCAGCTCAAGGACGGGCGGCTGGCGCTAAACGAGGGGCGCGGGCCGGTCGCCGACCCGGCGAGTAACGGTGAGCCGTTGCTGTATGCCGCGGAATCCACTGGCGATCCGGCGTTGCGGGATGCCGCCGACCGGATGCTCGAGTTCCTGCTCTTCAAGGCGCCACGGACCCGCGATGGGCTGATCTACCATAACCAGATCGAGAACCAGATCTGGGTGGACGCCTGTTATATGGCGCCACCATTCCTTGCCGTGGCTGGACATCCGGATGAGGCCGTACGGCAACTCGTGGGATACCGAGGCCGCCTCTTCGATGCTCAGGCGCAACTCTACTATCACATCTGGGATGAGGACCTCCGGGCCTACGCGCGTAAGCTGTTCTGGGGCGTCGGCAACGGGTGGGCTGCAGCGGGGATGGCGCGGGTGATCTGCGCGCTGCCTGAGGCGATGCGCGAGGAGCGCGCGATGCTCGCGGGCTTCGTCAGGGAGCTGTTGGATGGCTGCCTCTCGCACCAACGCGCCGATGGGCTGTTCCACGACATCCTAGACGACCCGGGCACATTCGTGGAGACGAACACGGCGCAGATGCTGGCCTACACGATCTATCGTGGCGTCGCAGGTGGATGGCTCGACCACGGCTACCTGGCGCACGCGGACCGGATGCGCGGGGCGGCGCACGGCAAGGTGGATGCCTATGGGCTCGTGCAAGGCGTCTGCGGCGCGCCGCACTTCAACCGGTCGGGGACCGCGACTGAGGGGCAGGCCTTCTTTCTGTTGATGGAGGCGGCGTACCGCAGATTACGCTGATGGGGATGATTACGCTGACATTGCCCGTATTGCCCGTCGTCAGCGAGGATTCGCGGCCTTTCGCTTAGCTCCCTCAGCCGCAGAGCTGCCGTGCCGCGTACTGGTGACGAAGAGGAGTTTCTGTGGCGGATGGCTCGAGGTGGTGCAGTGGACCGAGATGAGGCGCTGAGGCTGTTTGAGGCTGGCGGCCTGGATGCTGCGGCGCGTGCTTACGGCACGCGCCCGGAGGACATGCGCATCTTTGAGGGCACGGAGGGTTGCCAGAACCTTGTCTATGCCTATGAGGGCGGTGGCGCCAGGAAGGTCCTGCGGGTCTCGTTTCGGCCGGATAGGTCGGAGGCTCAGATCAGGTCCGAGCTCGATTATGTGGCTTACCTCGATGCAGCCGGGGTCCGGGTTGCCCGTGTGGTGCCATCACGCCGCGGTGAGCTCCTGGAGCGCTTCGAGGTGCGCGGTGTGCTTTTTCTGGTCGCCTCGTTCGAGCGAGGCGCCGGCTTCCGGATGCCCGACAATGACTACCGGTATCGTGAGGGGGCGCCTCAGGAGGAGTACTTCGGTCACTGGGGCACTATGCTGGGGCGGATGCACCAGGTGGCGATGCACTACTCCCCTCCGGCGGGGGTCGAGCCCAGGCCTGACCTGCCCGCAATCCTGGACTTTGAGCCCATCGAAGCGAAGGTGCCGGCGCGGCTGCCGCAAGTGCGGGCGAAGTTGGAGACGCTGTTGGAGGAGCTACGCTCTCTGCCCCGGACCCCGGACGGCTACGGGATGATCCATGCCGATTTCAACGATGGCAATTTCACAGTAGACCCCGCCAGCGGCGATCTCACGGTCTTCGACTTCGACGATTGCTGCTACGGCTGGTTTGTCTATGAGCTGGCATCTGCCTGGGAGAGCGGTGTTGGATGGGTCCTATCGCGGAATCTGTCCGACCGCAGAGCTTTCATGGAGCGCTACTTCGGTCAGGTACTCGACGCCTATCGGCGGGAGACCCTGTTGCCGGATCGGTGGCTAGCATTGCTGCCGTTGTTTCTCAGAGTCGTGCAGATGCAGGAGCTCGTGTACTATCTGCAGTACCTGGATGGGCCGGACGAAGATATCCGCGCCGGGCTCGCCTATAAGATCCGGTGCGTCGTGGACGACATTCCCTACCTCGGTTTCTTTGACCCGATCTACGACCCGCGGACCCCATTCCGCCTCTGACGCGCTCGCAGCGCAGGGACTTGGTGTGAGTCGATCGCGGTAGGGGGCAGAACAGCGCACGCAGTTCCCATCCTGGTGTCCTGAGTGAAAGGCAAGACGATGGCACAGATCGACATTCGGCAGGTGGCAGGCGAGGAGATGCTCGCCGCGATGTACCCACTGACCAACTACGCATTCCGCTCGTCGCCGCCGCTTCCGGACCGCGAGGAGTGGTTCGGACTGGTGCGATCCCGGGAGGGCGTGACATGCTTCGCCGCGTTCGATGGCGACGCCCCGATGGCCTGTGCCGAGAGCACCGCGATGACGCAGAACGTCCGGGGTGTCTTGCTGGGGATGGGCGGTATCTGGGGGGTGGCAACGCACCCAGTCGCTCGGCGACGCGGGCTCTGCCGCCAGCTACTCTCGCGCCTGCTCGGGACGATGCGTGAGTCGGGTGAGGTGGTGTCGGGCCTCTACCCGTTCCGCGAGTCGTTCTATGAGCGCCTGGGCTGGGTCACATTCCCTCAGCTGCGCAAGGCCACCTTCTCGCCGACGGCGTTAGCGTCGCTGCTCAGACAGGAGATCGACGGTGAGGTTGAGATCATGCTCATCGGCGACGGGCTGGACATCTACCGCGAGGTCACCGGGCGCCTGCAGCGGTCGACCCACGGCATGGCTCGCATCATAGCTTCGACAATGCCACCCTCGCGGCGCGACACAAGCTGGCTCGCGGTCGCGCGGGTCCAGGGCACGCCCGCCGGCGTCCTGGTCTACGATCTGAAAGGCGAACACGTCGCGGACTTCTCGATGCGAGTGTCGCGGTTCTACGTCACATCGAGCCAGGCCCGGTACGTGCTGCTCCAATGGATCGCGCGCCATATCGACCAGGCGACGAGTGTGGAGCTGATGCTCGCGCCTACCGAGCGCCCCGAGACGTGGCTCTCGGATCTGAAGCCGCACGTCGAGACGACGCACGTGGCGCCGATGGCGCGCGTGGTCGACGTCGCAGGTCTCCAGGGCCTCCGGATCGGGCCGGGGAGCTTCACGTTGCGGGTCAGCGATCCACTCTGTCCGTGGAACGAGGGTGTCTGGCGGTTCGAGAGCGTCTTCGGCGCGCTGCGGGTCGGCCCTGCGGACGCGGGCGATGTGGTGGACGCGGAGCTATCCATCCAGGCGCTCACGGCGCTTGTCTATGGGACGCACGATCCCGAGGACTTCCCCTTCCGCGGCTGGGCGTCTGCGCCGGCTCCCTTCCTTGCGTCGATGGGGGCGATGTTCCCGCGGCTAGTCCCGCATATGCACGAGATGTTCTAGGGGGTATGATGAACACCCTGACCGTGCCCTACAGCTATCCTGGCGACGTGGCAAGCGCGCTGTACCGTGTTGCGATCAACGGCGTGGATGTGCCGGTGACTGAGACGCCAGGTCTCGCTCCCGGCGACTACGAGCGAATCTCAGCCGAATACCACGAGATGCCACCTTACTGCTGGACCGAGCCCCGATTTGTTGGCGTTCACTACGCCTACGCGGCCTGCGCCGGGCCGGCGGCAGTGGTGATCACTGTGGCGCGCCCTATCGAGTCGGCCATCGTCCACCCGAAGCGCCGCGGGATCGCTCCTCGCGTCGACGGGAGCACGATCGCTTTCGAGGTCGTTGGGCCCGAGCCACGGTACTTGCTGGCTAATATCGATGATCTGCCGCTCCTCTGCATCCTGCTGGATCCTCCCGAGACCGACGCCGCCGATCTTAGGGGCGATGGCGTGGTCAATCTGCATGACTATCTGACCCTGGGAGGCGACGTCACCACGGCGTTCCGGGATGCAGTCGACGCGGCCAGTGGTACGGGCCGTACGCTCGTTGTCCCGCCAGGCGATTATCTGGCGGATACGCTGAGATTGCACGGTGTTGCCAATCTCAGGGTATATCTGGCTCCCGGCGCTCTGATCCGGACGGTGCTATCACCGCCGGGCCGGAACGCCCACACGCACGGGCTGTGGATCGAGGATTGCCGCAGCCTGGTCATCACCGGGCGCGGGTGCATCGACCATCAGGCCTACGAGAACTTCGCAGCAGGCCGCAACGCCTATGCCCACGGCCTGGTTGGTTGGGCGGTGCCATCTGCGCTGAACCCATACACGACCGAGTCACCGCTGTTCATCCACAACTCGCGTGACGTCGTGGTCGAGGGGTTGATTGTGCGCAACGCGCGCAACTTCAACGTGAACCTGCACCGGTCGGATCGCGTCACGTTGCGGCGTGTGAAGGTCATCACGCCGCCAGCAAGCGTACCCGAGTTCACTGATGGCTATCAGATCAACTCGTGCCACGATACACTACTGGAGAACTGCTTTGCGTTCTGTAACGATGACTGCATCGCGTCCGGACACTACTTCTACTCACATGATGATCGGGAATCGCGTAACCTTGTGGTCCGCGGTTTCGTGGGGTGGAACCATCGCGCGAACGGGATGCGGATTGGCTTCTATACGCATTACGACATGGGCGACCTGACGTTTGAGAGGCTGGACATCGCGGGGCCTCCGGGCCCTGCCGTGCTCATCCATCCACTTCAGGACGCGCCTGAGGCCGGTCGCTATCAGCGGTATGGGGCAGTACGGTTGGTAGACTGCGGTTTCGATCTGACGGATCGGATGCGGTCCGGGTTGTTCCAAGTCGATGGGGCGCGCATGGATCTGTTGGAGCTGGATGGCGTGACGTTCGACGGTCCCGCAGTGGCGCCATCGGTAGTCCGCGGGTTCCCGCCGGATGGGATCCGCAGAGTCGTATTCAGAGACGTCCTGGTCGGCGGGGAGCGGCTGACGGACCCGAGTGCAGAGGGGTTCGAAATCGAGAATGTGGGCGAGGTGCTGGTGGATAGCCGCTGAGGCCGATGCTCCCACTGAGGGACAGGCCGTTGATGGTACCGGCGCCACCCAGACGCACAGCGGGCGAGTAGCCTGAAGGCCATCTGCGATCGCCCGCGGTCCGAGAGGCGGCGTACTCGTCGGCGATTGCGTCGGCTGCCCTACCGGTGCTGCAGAGAGGCGTCAGCCGTCGGGGGTGATGACGAAGCCTTCCGGGTTGAGCTTGGTCCAGTAACTCCCCTCAGGGCCAAGGTGCCAGACGCCGCCATCGAGCGCGAGCAGGTACCAGGCGTTGTACTTGAACCGGGTGGTGCGCTGCACGATCGTGGTGAAGGCCTGTTCACCCTCGATAGCCCACCCGAGTCCCTCGCGCACACCGGGCCGCTCGCGCCAGACGAGGCCGAAGCCCCGTATCGGCTGCTGCAGTCCCGCAGGAGGCACAAGGGCGGGGTCCAGCGTCGGCTGGGATTCATCCCACTCATCCTGGAAGCGCTGCCAGTGACCAGCGATATCACCGATCTTGTGGACGACGTAGATGGCGTCCTCGGCCTCGACCCAGATCATCGACCCGCTCTCGAACCGCTGTTCAGCGGCGGCGCTAATCAGTGGTTCCGTGGGACAGATCTCTTCGGGGGGCGGCGTGAAGAACCAGGGCGAGGGGCAGTAGAGACGCACGGTCGCGGTCGCCATCGCGTTCTGGCGCGCCGCATTCTCCACGTAGAGCATCAGACTGACCCAGTTGCGCTCCTCCGTGGGGATCGTGTAGGTCATCGAACCGGAGGGGGCCACGTCCCAACTGCTGGACGATAGCTGCCCGGTCGGAAGCAGCTTTGTGATGATCGCGCGGGTGGCACCCTCGCTGGACCACGTGAAGGTCACCACGTCTCCCGGATCAGCCCATTCTACGTCTGCCACGAAGCTGACAATGATCGGCGCGGCGGGCGTGGGTGTGGCATTGGGTGGTTGCCGAGTCGGCGTTGCAGGCGGCGCAGTCGCCGGGGCCGACGTCGGTGAGGCACTGGGCGAGGCAGTTGGCTCGGTCCTCTCAGGATGTGGACTGGGGCCGGCTGTCGCGGTGGCTGTCGGTGACGTAGAGGGCGCGACCGTTGGCGGCCGCGTTCGGGTCGCGGTCGCCGGCACGGCGGGCGACACCGTGTCCGGCGGCGCGCCAGTGTCGCTGCCTGCACGTGAGCGACAGCCTGCGGTGCCACCTGCGACTATGAGCGCGAGACCGAAGAAGACGAGAAGGAGCTCGCGACGGACCAATGCGCGGATCTCCATAGGCCTATGGTAACACAGAATCGATCCAAAGGCGAGGGACGAGGGGAGTCGTCGGGTGTCCGACGAATCTCTGCAACGTGGGTGCCGCGTACGGCCAGAACCGGGCAGGCGCTCTCTGCGTAGGGCAAACTCGGAGTTCGCCCCAGTGACCGGGGGCTACAGCCGCCCGGAGTCGGCAACCCTACCGGACGGACGAAGTCCAACTTCGCCCTACGGCGGCCGTGAGAGCGCACGGTTCCGCGCATGGATGTCGGCGCGACGTGGTTCGTGGCGCTGGGTTCGATCGGCTAGTCGGCAGCGACACGTCAGCCTATGACACGGGCACGGGCCGCGCCGTAGAGGCGGATCAGGTCCTTCTGGACGCGCTGGATGGTGAGCGCTGTGCGGGCGTCGCCGTCGAAGGTGATGTCGCCGGCGAGGGTGGCTCGCGTGGCGTTGAGGTGGCCCGACAGCATCCGGTCGAACGTATCCGCCTTCATCGAGAGCTGGACTTGGGAAGGCTCGGGGGGCGCGCCTATGCCCCCAGTAACTTCTCCGTCGTCGAAACGCAGCGTGAAGGCCAGTTTCGCGTCCGTCAGCGCGTAGGCAGACGTGATGCCGCGACCGCGGGAGAACGCCTGCAGCGCCGGGTCGGCGGCAGCGTCGCTCAGGAAGGCCTCGATCACCCGCCGGAGCATCGGGGTGTCAAGCGTCGTGTGGGTACCGCCGCCAGCGCCGGCCTCGGGCGTAGGTAAAACGTCACCCATTGTTGGTGCCATCAATGTTGCTGCCGCTGGCCCGGGGCGCCGCGCGCTTCGTCGCAGCAGCGCCTGGAGACGCGCGATGAGGCGGCGGCGCTGCGTAGGCGTGCGGGCTTCGGGCCCGGGCGGCGGGGTCACAGGATGGGAACCCAGGGATGCAGAGCCCAACGCCCTACGAAGCTCGGTCTCCAGCGCGGCCAGCGGCATGTCGCGTGCCGCCTCCCGCAGCATCGCCAGAGTCGGCGCGCCTTGGGCCTGTTCCTCCGCCCACTCGCGGGCGAAGGCGCCGGAGCGGATCTCGATCAAGCCCTCGCGGAGCTTCCGGCGCAGCTCGGGGATCTGAAAGCGAATCCCGCGTGACATCGAGCCGTACTGGCTCGTCGTCGAGTGTAGGCTGGCCTGCTCGACCATCCCGAGTTCCGCGATCTTGCCCAGCGTGTAGGCGAACTCCCCCGACATGTAGAGCTCGAGCAGCACGGCCTCGGGCGGATAGCCCTCCTCCAGCAGGAGATCGATCGATGTCGTCAGAACATGCCCAAAGGCCGGGCCGAAACACTGCTCGGTGAAGAGGTCGAGCTCGGCCTCCTGGGCGAAGGTCACCTCGACGACGCCGGCGCGCGTGGCCCCGATGCCGGCCGCAAGCGCGAGCGCATACGCGCGGGCCTGCCCCGAGTAGTCCTGGGCCACGCCTATGAAGGCCGGAGCACCGCGGCCCTCGACGTAGGCATCGCGAACGCCTGAGCCGATCATCCGAGGCGCCAGGAGGACGACGTCGATCCCGGGCGGCAGCTCAAGCAGACCGAATGCCACGGCATAGCCGGAGGCGAAGACAAGCACCGATTTCTGCCGCAGCCGCGACCTGACCTCTGCCGCAAACACCTCGGGCATCACCTCGTCGGGGATCAGGAGTAGCACGACATCGGCGAGCGAGGCGGCGGTGGCGATTGGGTGCACGGCGAAACGGTCGGCCTTGGCGCGGGCCGCATAGGCGTCGACCCGGTTGCCGACGATGACGTTCAGGCCTGAGTCGCGCAGGTTGAGCGCCTGAGCGCGACCCTGGTTGCCATACCCGATGACGGCGATAGCCTTCTCACGCAGCAGGTCAGGGACCACATCCTCATCGTGATACAGTCGCATATCACAGTCCGTCCTTCCATCCACGCACATTGCGGTCCATCTGATCATCCCAGGCCGCCGCCGTGGCCTCGAGCTCGGCTGCCACCGCGGGCTCCGATTCCAGCAAGCTGTAAGACTCCGTCGGATCGGTCGCCAGGTTGAACAGGAACGGCCCCTGGCGCAGGCTGGCGTACCCGCCGTTGTCGGTCATATGCCGACGTAGGTACTTCCAATCGCCTTGACGCACGCCCAGCAGACGGTGCCACTTGTAGTAGTAGAGCGTGTCGTGAAGGCGATCGACCTCGCCTCTCAGAAGCGGTCGCATGTCATACCCGTCGATGGCGCGATCGTCCGGAACGGCGACTCCGGCTGCAGCGAGCAGTGTAGGGAAGACGTCGAAGTTCATAGACGGTCCGTCGATGACCTGTTCTGCCGGCACCACGCCGGGCCAGCGAGCGATGAAGGGCACGCGATAGCCACCCTCAAATGGCAGGTTCTTGCGCCCCCGCATGCCACCGGGATCGCCCTGCCACCAGGGCCCGTTGTCACTGGTGAAGATCACGATAGTGTTCTCGGAGAGGCCCAGATCATCCAGTGTCGACAGGACCCGGCCAACGCTCCAATCGATCTCCTGCACGACGTCGCCATAGAGGCCGCCAATGGACCGGCCCCTGGCCTGCGTTGAGGCGTGAAGGGGTTCGTGCGGGAAGGGCTGGGCGTACGTGAGAAAGAAGGGCCGGCCGCGGTTCGCCGTGATGAAGTCGACGGCCTCAGCCGTGAGCTGCTGCGTCAGCACATCCTGGTCCGCCGGAGCCGGGATCGCCACTTCCTGGTTGCGGTAGATCGCGTAGGGCTTGGTGCTGTTGCTGTAGTATGCGCCGAAGAAGAGATCGAACCCGTTCTCGTTCGGGAGATGGGGAGACCGGTCGCCGAGGTGCCACTTGCCCACAAGCCCGGTGCGGTATCCGCGCGCTTTGAGGAGCTCGGGCAGCAGCACCTCATCCTCGGGGATGCCCGAGACGCCGTAGGGCCGGGCGCCCGCCACGTTCATGAACAGCTCGTGCGGCGACCATGTCGGATAGAGCGGGACGGTGACGTGGGTGCGGATGGAGTAGCGCCCCGAGAGCAGCGCCGCGCGCGAGGGCGAGCAGAGCGGCGCGCAGGCGTAGAAGCCGGTGAGGCGGGCGCCCTGTGCGGCGAGCCCATCCAGAGTGGGCGTCTCGATGGCTGTGCTGCCGTAACAGCTCAGGTCACCGTAGCCCAGGTCATCCGCCACGATCAGGACGATGTTGGGGGCCGGCTCGCCGGGCGCGAGCGGCGTGACCCGCGACAGGACGTCGGCTGCGCGCTCGGGCCTGAAGTCGCGTCCTTCGGCTCTGGCGCACAGGCCCCAGGCGAGCCCGCCTGAAGCCAGGAGGCCGCCGCCGGCCAGCGCCGCCTTGAGCAGGCGGCGGCGTACAGGATCGACGCGCTCCGGCAAGCGGCTCACCCCGGCCGGTACTCGCTCTCGAGCATCGTGTACTGCCCCACGCTGTGGTAGAGGCCGTCGTCCAGCAGCAGGACGTCACGGGCGGTGCCTTCACGGGTGAACCCAAGCTTCTCCAGCAGCCGCACCGAGGCGGTGTTGTCCATCGTCGGGAATGCCTCGACGCGGTGGAGGTGCAGCTCCTCGAAGGCGAAGCGGACGACCGCGCGTACCGCCTCGGTGCCGATGCCCTGCCGCCAATAGGCCTTGGCGATCGTGTAGCCGACCTCCGCCCGGTTGTGGCGTTTGTCCCAATTGTGGAGCGAGACCCCGCCGATCACGGTGTCATCGGGTCTGAGCGTGATGCCCCACTGGAGGGTCTTCCACGCGCCGGCGGCATCGCGCGGATTCTCTTCCATGTCCTTCCGGAGTGTGGCGATGTCCTCGACCGGACCCCCATTCCACTTCTGGACCTCCGGATCGCCGGCGAATGCAAAGATGTCACCGGCATCCGAGAGCCGGATCTCGCGGAGCACCAGTCGTTCCGTCTCGAGGGTGGGAAATGCCGGGAGTTCTTCGCGCTTAGCCATCGGGTGAACCCTCCGCGTGATGGGATGCACGGACCCAGTGTACAGGCGAGACGCGCGAACGCAACCACCGTTCGGGCGCTCCCAAGGGCCTTCTGCGGGCCTTGGGAGCTTCGCAGATCGCCCGCCGTTCACCGGTACTCAGGGCGACGGGACACCCAAGATCCGAACGGACCGCGGGCGACCCGCCCGCATCCGCCTCCGCTCACTCCTGGCGGTATTCCTGCTCAAGCATCGAGTACTGGCCGACGCTGTGGAAGAGGCCGTCGTCCATTAGCAGGATCTCGCGGTTGGTGCCCTCGTGGACGAAACCGAGCTTCTCCAGCAACCGGACTGAAGCGACGTTGTCCAACGTGGGGAAGGCCTGAACGCGGTGTAGG
>JALOOJ010000328.1 GCA_025454475.1 Anaerolineae bacterium | reverse complement strand
TCATATCCCGATCATTGCCCTGCGCGAGCCTAGCAATACCCTAGGGCGAGTGCGGTAGCACTTCGAGCACACCGATCGACGAGCTCGCCCACACCTCTAGAGAGTAGGACTCCCCAGCAGTGGCAGGAAACGCGTGGTAGCGGCCGGGAACCGCAGCCCGAAGACGGTATCTGACACGATAGGTCCCTGGAGCAAGTTCCTCGGCGAAAAAGACCGCGCGATCATCCATGAACTCAGGGCTCCCAAACGGACCCGGGCCAGCGCCGACATCCGCAACCGCATAGGGAATTGGCTCGAACCCTGCCGGAAACGGATCCTCCACGCGCAGGTAGTACCTGGTTAGCGGTAGTACAGCCGTCAGCCGGACCTCCACTATGTCCCCAACCTCAAGCAGAGCGATAGGTCGGCACTGCTCAACCCCTGACTGGGTCGTGTGGGCGCCGTTTTCCCCCACCGCGCAGTACTGGCGCACAATCGCCAGTCCACGGCGCTCGCTCGGGGCATCCGAGCTAACTGGCAGGTTCCTGTTGACTTGCATCGAGTAGTACACGTAGCCACTGCCGATAACAAATACCACATACACTATACTACAAGGACATCAAACCATACCTCATAAGAACACACTCTTACAGCCTGACTCCAATGCTGCTGTCTCGGCCACAGTGACTCCGTTCAGTATGATCCGCCAGTCGAAGTGCGGGCCTGGATCACCGCGAACGAGGACATAGTCCGCCAGCGCTGAGTGCACCCATGCCGATTCGTACCCCATTGGTGCTTGGTGCGCATCCCTGCTCGCGACTAACCAACTCACGATCCCTGGAACCAGTGCATCATCCGCTGCATAGCGCGATAGCACCTTTAGCACCAATGCCGTAGCCTGGGCGCTGGTTACCCAGGACTGTGGGTCCAGGTCTTCCCAGTGCACGCCGACACTCGTCACAGTGGCGCGGCTGCGCAGTTCCGCCAGCAGGGAGACCAAGCGCGTATCGGCATTGTCGAGCGCGCCGAAGGCCAGCGCGAGGTAGGCGCGCCCGGCAACTCCAATCGTGTCGCGCTCTGCATAGAGAGCCGCCCCTACTCCCTGTGGCCAGGCACCCTGCGCTTCAGCAAGCACGCTCATCGCGAAGGCCTGGTAGGGGTGGCGTAGTCCGGAACCGATCTCACGGGCCAACGCGCCGCTGATGTACGCCAGACCATCTGCCTTCACCGCGGCACGGACCGCGAGCCCTGCTTGTTCCGCCAGGTGAAGTCCGTGGACGACATAGGTTGTCATCTGCAGATTGCTGGCGCTCTGCCGCCATCCCCAGCCACCATCGGTGTTCTGTTGCGCGTAGACCTGCTCGAGCCGGAGCGGTGCCGCGGCCTGGGCCGCAGTGATCTCAATGGGAGACGAGCCAAAGAGGTTCCGCACCGAGTTGGCTGTCGCGGTCGCGACAAGCGCATTGATCCAGCCATCCATCGAGTGTACCGTCTCTGGGAGTGCCGCCTGCTCCAAGCCTGACAGGATGATCGATGTGAGAGTACTATCGACGCGCAGGACCACTTCCGTGCCCGATTCAGCTACCGCAGATTGATCGCTATGGCTCCCGTCGTCCGTACCGCGATCGGGCTCGATCATGATGGTCTCGACGTGCGTTTCTGCGTCGCCTAGCATACCGGCTCGCACCGCGAAGTCACGAGTCGCGAGCCCCCGAACCGGGAGCAGACCTTGACCCAGCACCAGAGACCTGGGCAAGCTTGTGTCCGAGTATGCCCCACTACGCGCGGAGTAGGCGACCGCGGGCGATGCACTGGAGACGGTCTCAGCCGTCACCATCCAGGCGACACGGTGTTGCTTGCCTGGGGCAACCGGCACCCGCTGAGTCTGTGGGGACTCCAGGCGCAACGGAGCTCCGACCGTGAGGGTCACGTCGACGATCAGTGGCTCTTCGGTGCTGTTGCGAACCATCGCCGCCAGGGCAGCTCGGTCGCCCGCCACCAGGAATGCCGGCGCGAGTGGCTCGATTGACAGCGGCTTGGTCACACGGAGCGTCTCTGAGGTCTCGCCGATTCTCGTGTCGGGTGTGATAGCCCAGGCGCGCACCGTCCAGTCAGCCATGGTAGGCGGCAGATCCACTACGAGCTCCAGCTGGCCCTGGTCATCTGTGCTGAGGGGCGCTCCGAAGAAAACGCTGACTGGCTGGTTGTCTGCTGCTATCCGAGGACCGAGTGCATCCTGATAGGGATCGGTGCCGCCGCTGGAAGGGCCGAGAACAGCGCCCTCACGCATCAGGGCGTCCCCGCCGCCGCCAAGGGCGTAGGTCAGATCCACCACCCTCAACAGGCTGGCGCCAGTGATGACGCGCAGGGAACGTGGACCGAAGAACTCCTGCCATACTGTGGGACCAGATGCCTGGACAGAACCACGACCTGCCGGTCCCGTCACCACAACCGTGACCTCGGCAAGTTGGGGCCTCCCCTCAGCATCCTTTACTGAGACTGCCAACCGAGCCTGCTCCCCAGGCTCATACGACGCCCGGTCCGGGCGGACATCAACGCGCAGGCTGCTCTCGTCAGCCGTTACCGCGAGCTTTGCATAACCTACCGTGATCCGGTCCCCGGCTGGGAGCGCGCGGGTTTCACCTGGTTCAGTGCCGGGCGCCTCGGCGCCCGGCATGATCGCTGCGCAGAATACGAAGGCCGTCGGTGAGAAGCTGTCGCCGATTGGCACCTCGATGATTGGGTTGGGGCCGCTGACAATGGTTGTCCTTGTCCACAGTATGCCCTCGCGCTCGACAGTCACCAGCACAGGGTAGGAGCCAGCGTCCGCCAGAGGCACCAGCACCTTTGCCACGTCGCCTACGCGGTACGCCGCAGCATCAGCAACGAGATGCAACGGCGCCCCGGCCTGCCACGGAGAGATCCGGTCAGCACCGGCACCAGCCCATGCGACCGACTCGGCGGTCACCCTCCGACCCGATGGATCGGTCGTGGTAGCGATTGCGACATATGCTCCGCTCTGGGGCAGTCTGAAGCTCACCGAGGCGATTCCGTTGCGGTCCGTCGATACCGTCTGCTCCGATACCGGCGTGTCACTGTATGGCTGGGTGGCGTCAATCGCCGACGCCGGCCAGGTACGCCGCAGCAAAGCCACGTGCACGTCGGTATCCGGAACGCCGCCGCCGTGCCAGTCAGCTACGGTTAACCTGAAGGCCCCCCGCTCTCCGGCTCGGACCACCGCTGATTCTGGCCTCATCTCCACCGAGTACTCGGCCTGGTGTAAGACCAGCACTGCGGAGCTTCTGGCAGTCAAACCGGTGTCGTCGGTTACGACAGCCTCGATGGCCCAGACGCGTGGCTCGTCTTGAAGTCTACCTTGCGACCACGATCCCGCCCCAATACCATCCGGCAGGTCGACCATGTACCTTCCGTCTCGATCCAAGAGCCCCGTACCTGTGGTGGCAATCTCGCGACCACTCCAGGTACCACCACCTGCGGCCTGAACGCCGGCCCGGTTCTCCGGATAGGCACCGCTGGGCGAAGTTGCTCCGACGGCCGGAGCCATCCGGTTCCGGCCGACTTCGACAGACGCCGATAGAGTCCAAGCTACCAGCCCTTCAGCGATGGCCTCGCCCGTGTTCGTCCGGGCCTCAATCACGGCGCGTAAGGGCATGCCAACCAACACATCGTGGGCTTCGGGGACCACCTTGACGACGAATGACGGCGA
>JALOOJ010000140.1 GCA_025454475.1 Anaerolineae bacterium | reverse complement strand
CCAAGTTGCTTCCCCGTGCGCGGGTCGAGGCCGTCGTGGAGCGCGAGTTCCAGCACCTTGGGTATGTTGAAGTAGCCCGTCAGGTTGTAGTTTTCCTTGCCGAACGCGCCAGTCTCCACGCAGCCGCTCGTCCCACCGCAGCGCGCATCGGCCAAGCTCTTGCCCTGGCGAAGTAACTCGTCGATCACCAGGTCCGTGTTAAAGATCGACGGCTGCCCGAACCCCGTCCGGATGATCTTTCCGGCTCGACGGATGAAGGCGTCAGGGTTCCTCTTGCTCACTTGGATGGATGAACTCGGCTGCAACAGCCGCATCTCCTCGATTACATCGAGAAGCAGGTATGTGACCCGGTTCACCCCGTCGGCGCCGCCCGGGGTCACACCGCCGCAGTTGATCTGAGCGAAGTCCGTGTAGGTGCCACTCTCCGCCGCGGTCACGCCGACTTTGGGCGGGGCGGGCTGATTGTTGAACTTGATCCAGAAACAGTGCAGCAGCTCCTCAGCCGCTTCCCGTGTCAGGCTGCCGTCCGCTACTCCCTTTTCGTAGAACGGGGCCAGATGCTGGTCCAGCTTTCCAGGGTTGAAAGCGTCCCAGGGGTTCAGCTCGGTCGTGACCCCGAGGTGCACGAACCAATAGGCCTGCAACGCTTCCCAGAAGTCGCGTGGGGCGTGCGCCGGTACCCACGCACACACCTCGGCGATGCGCTCGAGTTCGGCCCGCCGCGGCTGGCTTTGTTCGACGGCTGCCAGCTCCAGAGCCCTCTCCGCATGGCGCTCGGCGAACCGGATCACGGCATCGGCGGCAATTGCCATCCCCTTGAGCTCTTCCTGTCTGTCGTACGCGTCAGGATCGTGTAGGTAGTCCAACGTAACCAGCGCATCAGCGACGTCAGCCTTGAGATCCAGAAGCCCCTTCCGGTAGATCTTGTCATCCAGGGTCGTGTGGCCCGGACCACGCTGCTCCATAAACTCCGTGAAGATACCGGCGTCGTAAGCATCCTTCCACGCGTCGGTCATCTCCTCGAAGATGCGCTCACGCATCGTTCGGCCCTCCCAGAACGGGATGATGCGCTCGGCGTAGGTCGTGCGGGCCTCAGCGCTCACCTTGAACGGGATCTTCTCGCGCGAATCGAGAATGTCGAGATCCTCAAGCGTGTGGCAGCATAGCTCGGGAAATGTGGGGGCAGCCTTGGGTACGGGTCCCTTCTCGCCGACGATCAGCTCGCCGTCGTTGATGCAGATGGTCCGGTGTTCCATCAGATAGCGGAAGGCCTCCGCCCGCCGCACCGGTGCTGAGAGCTCGCGCCGCTCCCGGGCGGCATACGCAGTAAGCAGCTCGGCCCGCTCCGTCGACAGGCTCGGCGCTGCGTCCAAGCTCTCCTGTCGCAGCCGTGCCACCCGGTCTGTCATCGCCATCTTAGCCTCCCGTGCCCTACAGCTGCTTCTGTGCTGCTGATGCCCAATAGTACCACAGTCGATGAGTGCTGCTATGGTTTCGGGGCCACAGTATGCTAAGGACCTTCCGGAAACTGACAACCGGCGTATACTTGGCCCGCGCCACAATCAGAGGAGCCACTATGGGCAATATCGTCATCGATCAGCTTGTCGCATCGCCAAACTTCGTCTCAGTATGCTGGCTGGGTAACCTTAGCTGGTTGATCCACTCAGGGGGCCAGGTCATCGCCTTTGATCTCGACCTGGATCACGACCTTCGGCTACGGCCCTCACCGGTGGCGACGGAGGAGATCGCTCCGATCCTGGACGTGCTGTTCATCACCCACGAGCACGGCGATCATTTCAATGCTGTGACCGGTGCCATCCTGGCGCAACGGTCACGCTGTACCTTCGTGGTTCCCGCCAGTTGCGAGGCGAAGGCGCGAAACATTGGCGTGCCTGAGGAACGCCTCCGGATCGCACGACCGCGTGAGCCTTTTGACCTGCTGGGCATCCACGTGAGGCCGATTCGCGCGTTGCACGGTGATCGCCATCAAACCGTCTACCGGCACGCCAATCTCGATGACTGCGGGTATGTGCTGACCCTGGGAGGCCAGCGCCTGCTTCAGCCAGGCGATTCAGTGCTGCTGCAGGACCATATGGACCTTGGGGACATCGATATCCTGTTTGTGTCCCCGACCGATCACAATATGGCCATCGAGCGATCCGCACTCCTGATCGAGACGTTGAAGCCCAGGGTCATCCTGCCACAGCACTTCGGCACCTATAAACAGACGGCAGAGAATCTCTTCTGGACACGAGGCTTGCCGGACGAGCTGCGTGCGGCGCTGTCCGACGCTATGCGGGCCGGGTACCACAGGCTCGAGCAGGGGGAAGTCTTGGCCATCGCGCCCGCGAAGGTCGGGCATCCGGAACCCCAAGACGGCACGACACTTCATCATACGCCGGAGGATGCCATGCCTGAGACGAAAGAGTACCTCTACCGAGTTCAGCCCACACGACCGGCGATGCTCGTCGATGGCCCGACACCTGACGAGGCCGGCATCATATCAGAGCACTTCACCTACCTCGAGTCGCTGACAGAAGCGGGCACTGTTATCCTCGCCGGACGCACGCTCAACACGGACCCTAGCAGCTTTGGGATCGTCATCTTTCGTGCGGACTCTCCTGAGCAGGCTCAGGCCGTGATGGAGAACGACCCTGCAGTACGTCAAGGCGTGATGCAGGCAGTGCTCTTTCCCTATAGTGTCGCCCTGTTAGCCAGATAACGGCGTGTCAGCTCCATGAGAACCTTTCTCATCATCTGGGCCGGACAGCTCGTCTCGACGCTGGGCTCGGCCTTGACCAGCTTTTCCCTGGGCGTCTGGGTCTACGAGACGACCGGCTCGCCGACGCTCTTCGCCACCTCTATGCTGGCCTGGGTGCTGCCGAATCTGCTGCTCTCGCCGGTTGCGGGCGTACTTGCTGATCGCTGGGACCGGCGCCTGGTGATGATCTTCTCGGACACCGGCGCAGGACTGAGCTCGCTTTTCATCATCGTTATGCTCTTTTCGGGTGAGTTGCAGGTCTGGCACGTGTACGTGGCGGGGTTCCTTAACGCTGCCTTCACCACGTTCCAGTGGCCTGCCTATACCGCTGCCACTTCACAGTTGGTCCCGAAGGAGCACCTGGGGCGCGCCGGGGGGATGACGCAGATCGGCGACGCAATCAGCCAGCTTGCCGGTCCGGCGATCGCCGGCGCGCTTTTCGTGGCAGCGGGCCTGAAGGCGGTACTCGCGATCGATGTCGCCACTTACCTCGTCGCACTGGCAACGCTGTTGGTGGTTCGCTTCCCGAAGCCCACCAAAGCCGCCGCCGACGAAGCACGCGGTTCCTTTCTCAAAGATGCCGTGTACGGCTGGACCGTCATCCGCCGCATGCCGGGCCTGTTCGGCCTGCTGACGGTCTTCGCAACCGTCAACTTCCTGATTAACATCTCGTTTGCCCTGTACACGCCTCTGATCCTGGGGCTTACCACACCTGACAAGTTAGGGTATGTTAACTCGATCGGCGGGTTGGGTATGCTCGTGGGGACACTGCTTATGAGCACATGGGGCGGACCGAAGCGTCGGATCTACGGCATCATCGCTGCGGAGATGATGCTGGGATTCACGACCTTTCTGTTCGGGCTGCGCCTGACGATTCCACTGATTGCCATCAACAACTTCGCCTTTATGGTCGCGATGCCGGTCTCCAACGGGTGCAGTCAGGCAATCTGGCAGACGAAAGTGGCCCACGCCGTACAGGGGCGCGTCTTCGCCATTCGTCGTGTGCTTGCCTTCTCGGCGATGCCGTTGGCTTACGCCGTTGCCGGGCCACTCGCGGAACGCGTCTTCGAGCCGGCGATGGCGGAGGGAGGCGCGCTGGCGTCATCTCTTGGCCCGATCATAGGGACCGGCCCGGGACACGGCATCGCGCTGATCTTCGTGTTAGCCGGCGCTCTCTATATGCTAGCCATTCTAGTCATTCCGTTGCATCCACGAATCCGCCGGCTCGAACTTGAGATCCCGGACGCACAGCCTGATATCAAGGACGAAGCGGCTCCACAAACCGCCTAGCGAGCAGTGATGCAGCGCTACGAAGTCCTCGTGAAGCTCACCGACCGAGTCTGTTATCTACCCGCCGATCACCGGACCGATCGACCCATCCTCTCAGCGATCCTGGGCACTCAACGGACCGCAATGGTCGATGCAGGTGCGTCACCGGCCCACGCGCAGCTGTTCCTGGATGCTTTGCACAAGTCCACGGGCCGACGTCGCGACTGGGTCATTCTGACCCACTGGCACTGGGACCACACTTTTGGGCTGGCGCATCTGGAGCTCTCATCGTTCGGTCACCATCACCTCACACGCAACCTCAAACGACTCTAGGGCCTATCGTGGGAAGATGATGCGCTCGCTGAGCGCGTGCAGCTTGGGGAGGTCATCGATCTCTTCCTGGCGTCGCCGAATCCGGCAGTGTGAGCACCCGTACAGCAGTTACGCGCTGTAGATGCATGTCGTTGGTTAGAAACACCGGCGCATCCTCGATGAGCGCTGTCGCCAGGTGAATGGCGTCTGGAGTCGACAGTGAATACCCGGCCCGCAAGTCAGCCATACGCTCCATAATGCGAATATCAGCGTCCACGAGTGTCAGTCCGGGGAACCTCTCGAAGACATCGCGGTAGCGCATGAGAAGTTCGTCATTGCCGGCTTTCTTCACGCCAGTGAAGACCTCACCTGCTGCAAGGACGGAAGCGCAGGCACGGAAGCGACCCTCAGCCACGCTACGGAAGACAGCTTGTGCCGCAGCGCCAAAGCTGGGATGACGCTCGAATGCATAGATAAAGATGACCGTATCCAGACATACGATGCTACCAGCCTCCAACTCCCGGAGGAAGTCCTCTACTTCTCCCATGATGCTCGTTCCTCTGCGAGGAAGCTCTCGCCGCCGCCCAGCGATTTCCACACGTCTTCGCCCAGACCATAGATGTACTCGGCCCAGTCATCGGGTTCTGGCAGAAGGCGAACGGCTTCGCCCTCAACGATGACCAGCACACGCCCACCTGATTTGATGCCCAGAGCTTCTCTGGCCTCTTTGGGGAGTACCATCTGGTTACGACTGCTCAGTTTGACAACGACCGCCGACATCGTCCGACCCTCCTGTGAAGTGTAGATTCTAGGCGCACTTCACAAAGTATAGCACGACTTTACAAAGCGAGTCGCCTGGGCTGCGGCCGGATCGGAACCGTGGCAGCATGTCAGGGATGCAGCATAGCCCGGAGTGTGAGTATTGCAGGCCGTGCCCGCAGTCAGACGGCATCGAGACCTATCTGCTCACCGGCTCCATAGACCGGGAAGTACACCGTATATGGTTCATCCACGATCTGGTACAGCGGCACGAGCCGGAAGTCCTGAGGCTGCCCCACCGTTCGGTAGCCGGAGCGCCAGACCGTCCATTCCCGTTCATTCTCGGGCTTGAGCAGTGAAGCAGGATCGTGCCAGTCGCCGCAAAGTGTGCGCGCACCGTCGACGAGACCCGCCAGGACTACCGGCCCATCCATGAAGGCTATTGCGCTGGGTTCATCGGGTAGTGGGCATGTCGTCAGTGCCTTGGGCAACACAATCGCGACATGGTCGTGGGTCCACGTACGGGTCAGGCTGACGAAAGTGGAGGGCTCGCTCGCGATGGGCTGCGCCTCCCCATTCACCAGGATCCGCGCCTCACCGCGAAGCCACCACGGCAGGCGTATCTTGAGGGTGAAGGACCGTGGCTGCTCGGATGTGACGGACAGACGATAGGCCCAGCTCTTCGGTCGGTGGGCCGATCCAAGTTGGGTATCCGCCTTCAGGGAAACGGTCACGAGCGCATCCTCTCGCTCCCACTTGAGCATGCTCGGGATGTACTGCACGAGGACTAGCCCCGCGTCATCTTCGAAGAAGACGTGATCCGCATACATCGTGTGCGCCTGCACGAGCGAACCGTGACAGCACCAGAAGTCCCGGGTCGGTGTGCCCCAGATCTTCCTCGACCCTGGTCGTAACGGCAGGAAGTAGGCAATCAACCCGGTGTTTGGGTTCTGTTGGGCAAGGATTCCGTTGTACAGATTCCGTTCCCAGTAATCGGCATAACTCACGTCGCCCGTCCAGCGCAGCAGATAGGTCGCCAGGCGCATCATATTGTAGACGGTGCAGTGCTCCTGAGTCTTCTCACCCAGGCGTGACGCCAACTCGAAGGGCGGTGTCCAGATCTCGCCATTCGTCTGCCCACCTGTGCAGAAGGTGCCACGCCGGGTGACTGCCCAATCCCAATAGGCCTCAGCGATATCGCGCCAGCGCTGCTTGCCGGTGACTTCCCAGGCGCGCGCTGCGCCCTGGGCCTCGGGGATCGTGGTGTTGGCGTGCATATTGGTGAGCGCATCCTCACCGGCCAACAAGCGGTCGAAAAGCCGGGGTCGATCGTATCGTTCCATCAGCTCGCGATGCTGTTCCTTACCGGTCAGACCGTAGAGATCGGCCCACGCCTCTAGCATGCCTCCCGTTTCGACGTCAAGGATATCGTCCATCTCGCGACGCGTGAACTCGCCCGTCCAGCGATAGAACCACTCGGCCCAGCGCTCGAGTATCTCGAGTGCCCGGGCGTTACCGGCATAGGTCGCCATATCGACCAGACCCATCAGCGTCTTGTGGAGCGTGTAGTGTGGTGCCCATACGGGTTTCCCCCGGGCGACCCAGTCGAGATAGGTCGTTGGGATTGACCCGACCCATGCGCCGCCGTTCTCTATCTGGCAGCGTGCCAGCTCGGAGACCACCCGGTCAGCTTTGCCTTTCACCTCGGCATCACCGGTCGTAGCGTAGATCCGCGCGGCGGCCGAGAGCCAGTGCCCCAAGAAGTGCCCTCGAAGCTGGCACGTCGGCGACTCCCAGCCCCAGTGGATGTCACCCGGATCATCTCGCGGCGCCCAGAGCCCCGCCTCAAGGTAGAAGTTCTGCAGCAGATGCTCCGTCGTGAGGCTCATGACATAGCGCCGGTTCAGGTCGAATCGCTGCCGGAATTGGCCCTGCTCTAGGGCCACGTCACCGAGCTTGAACTGCCGGAAGCGCTCTGTCATTAGCCCCCTCCTGTTTCAGCTGGCGCCGAGGATGCCCAGCAGCACACTCCCAAGGTACGTGCCGGTGTGCTTTCTGTCGATGCGTTCAATGCCCGACTACCCCATCCATCCGCGGCCACGTGTCGAAGGCGCGGTCAAGTGGCTCACCATCCACGCAGACCAGGACCCAGCGGTTCTTTGGCGCGTGGACGTTGTAGGTCAGCACTGGACCATCGGGCCACCGGAATGTGCGCTCGAGTAACTTGGCATCGTCGTTTGCCTCGAGCAGCTTCGTGAGCACGGTGTTGGCATTGCTCTCGTGGAAGATTGCTACAAGTCCAACCGCAGCGCCGCTGTGCACGGCCACAGACAAATCGCCGGACAGAACATAGACTCGCCATGTCGCGTCGGCAGCATTCGGATACCAGCCCTCGGGCACGTGTACCGGACTGGAGGCTACTGCGAAGTCCCGGTAGACACCTGTGTTGTTCCATTTCCGGAAATCGGCACCCGGCCCTGCCATATGGATGACATCATCCAGGTCCGAGGCCTCAGACGACGCTCTGTCGCCAGTTCCCTCGACGTCGAGCATGAGCGTAATAGGCCGCGCAACAATCATCGATCGCGCGCCCCTGTGCACGCCTCCCGCACTCAAGAGATAGCCGGGCCCGCCGGAGTAGATCTCCGGCGAGGCCCCAGGCCCATGGCCAACACGGACGAAGTATGTCTCAGGTTTCTCCAGGATCCACCGCGCGGCCTCGTCCGGCGGGCGGTAGGGCAATAGTGCGCCCCAGAGCGCATGGTGCAGCCCCTCAGTCAAGGCAGGGACGTCGACGTCCCCAGGATAGAGGCTCATCCACGTGCGCACCAAAGCCGTCTGGTAATCCGCTCCAAGGCTTGTGATACCGGCTTTCGCAATCTGCCTTCTGAACGGCGCGTAGCGCCGGAATCCCAGACTGCCCAGAGCATATGCCCATGTCTCGCGGTCCAGGATCTCGCGTGCAGCCGCGCTCACCGCCTCAGAGCCAAAGGCCTCCAGGTTCATCAGCGCGGTGAGCGTATAGCCCATATAAGGGATCGAGTTGAACTCGTAAAGCCCCGCGGTCTGTAACTCCCTCAGGTGTGCGAGTATCCAGTGCTCCATCCCGTTGTCAGTGTTGTCGAAACGCGGCTCCGTATTCCCGTGCAGTGCGAGCCAGCGGTTCTTGAGGTACCGTGACCCCTCGGTCATCAACAGGTGATTTTCGGTATCACGGATCAGGCCAAGCGTCCGCGGGACGGCGACACGCGGGTTGTGACCCTCTTCCACCAGCAGAACGTCCAACAGATGAGTCCTCGTCTCAGGATAGAGCCGGGCCGGATCATCGCCATAGAGATAGAGGATCGCCGTCAACGCCGCTAGCGTGAAGTCGTAGTCTCCCTCCGGGTGCAGCTCCCAGGTAGAGCCGCTCCGCCCCCAGGGCACCTGCGCCAGCAGATAAGCGTTCACCTCGTCCAGATCCTGTACCAGGGCCAGTTTGGCCATCAGCACCCTGGGGGCGGTGACCTTGCCCTCTTCTTGCCAATCCGGCAAGGGCTGAGAAGCCCAGTCGGCCACCAGCGCCTCAGTCAATGGGGACGTCTCGCGCCAGACGATGCTCCGCGTCTCAGGCACCGTCAATCCCCCGGCCGGCCGGGCCGTGTGCCGCCATCGCGCGGCGCCGGCGTAATACCCGCCGACGCGCAGTAGCCCATACAGCGCCGCGGAACCGACGATCACCACCACGACCCCAAGAGCGCGTTGTCTTCTCACGAAGCTAGCTCCACAGATCGGCCCTAACTCGCCCTGATCACCCTTTCGATCCCTCGCCCCATCACAGCATCGACCGGATCTCCACCAGCTCTTCCGCCGAGAACAGCCGTTCGCCTGCCGCGGCGTTCATTGCCGCCTGTGCCGGGGACTTGGCGCCGGGAATGGCCACAGGGGTCGCCGGATGCGAGATCACGTAGCGGAGTGCAGCGGTGATCATGTCCTCGCCGATGTTGAAGTGGGTCTGGAGCGCCTCAACCTTGGCGACATCTGCCTCGTACCGGTCCCGCTGTCTGCCTCCCACATTCCACGACGCGCGCACTGCATCCGTGAAGACCGAGTCACGGTTGTACTGACCCGATAGCAATCCTTGGGCCAGCGGTCCGCGGACCATCACGGCGATTCCGTTCTCCCGGCAATACGGTAAGAACTCAGGCTCGGGCGCCCGATTGAGCATGGAGTAGTTAACCTGGACCACGCTGCATGTTCCGCTGATGTTGAAGCGCTTGAGCACCTCAAGGCTGTCGGTCGAGATGCCATAGGCCCGGATGCGCCCTTCGCCCTTGAGAGCCTCAAAGGCCTCTAAGTAGACGCTCGGGTCCATAATGTCAGCCTCATGGCACAGCTCAACGTCGAGCCAATCGGTGCGCAGCCTATGGAGCGAGGCGTGCGCGCACAGCCGAATCATGTCCACGGTCGTCTTGGGCACGCCTTGGCCGGTGCGCTCGCCCCAGTGGCCAATCTTGCTGACGACGAACACGCGGTGCCTGATCCCAGCCAGCGCGGTGCCCAGACGTTCCTCCGAGAGTCCATTGGGGTCACCGTAGGACTCGGCCACGTCAAAAAGGTTGACGCCGCAGTCGAAGGCTTGCCGCACTGTTGCCCAGGCCGTGACGTCATCCACCGTGCCCCACTGATTGCCGATGTTCCAGGTCCCCAGCCCAATGGCTGATACCTGCCAGCCGGTCCTGCCGAAAGGTCGTGTGATCATAGAGACGCTCCCTGTTGTGGTGCTGAGTCAGGATCTTGAATGAAGGAGTCAAGGAATCAGCGAATCAGAGCCCCCGATTCCTGCATTCGCTGACTCTGTGATTCCGTCATTCTGTCACTCTTGCCTTTGCCGACGACCGCCGCACCACCAGATCCGTCGGCAACAGGATCTCCTCTGGGCTGTCGCAGGGGCCCTCGGAGAGCCGTTTGAGAAGCTGCCGCGTGGCGGTCTGGCCCATCTCATAGGCGCGTTGCGCTACGACCGTGAGGAACGGTTCCAAGCTGAAATTGGGTGGCAGGTCGTCGAAGGATACGAGCGATACGTCGCTGGGCACGTCCAGGCCTGCCTCACGCAACGCCCGAAAGGCCCCGATCGCAATGAAGTTGTTGCCGGCGAACAGGGCCGTCGGATGTGGCTTGAGCGTGATGACTCGCTGGGCCATCGTGTGTCCACCCTCGCGCGTGAATGTCTCGTAGATGACGATGTGGTCGTCCCACGGAATCCCGGCTTCGAGGAGGGCGCTTCGGTAGCCAGCGACACGATCGACCGCCGTTGAGACCTCACGTGGGCCGCTCAACATCGCGATGCGCCTGTGCCCTAGGTTCAGCAGATGGCACGTCAGGTCGTGGGCTCCGCCCACGGAGTCGGATCTCACCATATCGACGGGCAGTGGGACCGTGCGGGCGCACATAACTGTCTTCCTTGATTGGCGACTCATCGGTGTTGCAGAGAATAACACTGAACCCAGCGCCGTTGGCGACATCCTCCACACCGCGCGCAACTGTTGTCCAGAAGGGATTGGCAATGTCACTCAGTACCAGTGCCAGGGTGTGCGTCCGTTTGGAGCGCAGGCTGCGGGCGATGCGGTTCGGGACGTAGCCCAGAGCGTCGATGGCGTCCTCGACGCGCCGGCGCGTCGACTCCCTGACGTATCCGGAGTCGTTGATCACGCGCGACGCAGTAATCGGCGCGACGCCGGCACGGCGAGCAACGTCTTTGATGGTTGGCATAGGCTGTCTGGATTAGGGTAACGATATCATTGTACTGACATTCATGGGGTACGCAACGAGCAGGCAGGAGGCGAATGCAGAGCTCCGATCACTTGCCAAAAACGTGGGTTGTGGTAGTATTCTGGGCGTGCGCGCAGATGGGCTGTCAGCATCCTCGCGACGTTGGCCCGCTAGCTCAATCGGTAGAGCA
>JALOOJ010000327.1 GCA_025454475.1 Anaerolineae bacterium | reverse complement strand
CTGGTATCGCCGCGCCGGCCTCGAGCGCGTCATGTTCGACGAGATCGCCTGGCTGGAGGAGGCCGGCCACGAGGTGGCACACTTCTCCACTGCGCACCCCGACAACGACGACTCCCCGTGGGCGGACTACTTCGCCCCTTACCTGGAGATCGGCATCCACTCGCGGCTCGGTCCGCGCGACAAGGCACTCGCCGCCGTGCGCATGTTCTGGAATGCCGATGCGGCGAGGAAGTTCACGAGACTGCTGCGGGATTCCCATCCGGATCTGGTCCACGTGCACGGCGTCCATCGTCAACTTTCGCCGTCCATCGTGGCCGAGGCGCACCGGGCCCGCATCCCCGTGGTGCAATCCCTGCATGACTACCACCCCGTATGCCCAGCGGATGACCTGTTGTTCTCCGGGACCAGCGCCTGCGAACCAACGCGGTGCGGTCCCGTGAACATCCTGCCGTGCGCACTCTACCACTGCGTCCAGAACAGCAGGCCAAAGAGCGCTCCAAGCGGCATCGAGTTCCTGTGGCGCCGCTGGGTGGCGCGCTATGAACCCCTGGCCGACGCGCTCATCTCGTCCAACAACTATCTGCAGCGTACGGTGCGCACCGGCGGCTACGTTCGGCGACCCATCCACGTGCTGCCCAACGCCATCCCCACGCCACCCGATGCCGGACCCCCGGGAGAAGGATTCGCCTGCGCGGGGCGTCTGTCACGGGAGAAAGGACTGCCTACACTCCTTCGCGCAGTGCGTCTTGCCGGCGTCCCGATGCTGGTCGCCGGCGACGGCCCGCTGCGCGACACACTCGCTTCGGCCGCGCCACCCGGTGTGGAGTTCCTCGGGAGGCTGGACGGCGCGGGCGTTGACGCGCTGCTTTCGCGCTCCCGGGCAGCCGTGGTGCCGTCAGAATGGGCCGAAAACGCGCCCATGGCTGTGCTCGAGCCGATGGCGCTCGGTCGACCCGTCATCGCCAGCAGGATGGGGGGGATCCCGGAGCAGGTGCGAGACGGCCGAGATGGCATCCTCATCCCACCCGGCGATGCGCAGGCACTCGCACAGGCACTACGCACGCTGGACGACGACGCCGATCTCGCGGCTCACATGGGCGAGGCGGGGCGACTACGCGCCATCGAGCGCTTCGGCCCCGCGGCACCCACCGACGGACTCCTCCAGATCGACGACGGCGTCTTGCGGCAGGCCGCATGACGCGCACACTGACATGCGCGTAGCCGTCATCGGATCGCGAGGCATGCCCGGCGTGCCCGGAGGAATCGAGCGCCACGTCGAGGAGTTGTACCCTCGCCTCGCCAAGCTGGGAGTGGACGTCACGGTGTACGCGCGTCGCGAGTACGTCCCCGAGGACTGCGTCATCGACGGAGTGCGCGTCGTCACGCTTCCGTCACTGCGCAACTGCTACGGGGAGGCGCTCTCGCATACCGCGCGGTCCATCGTTCACGCCTCGAGGGGCGGCTTCGACCTGCTGCACATGCACGCGATCGGCCCGGGAGTACTGATCCCCCAGGCGAAGCTGTCGGGGCTCAAGCCCGTCGTGCTCACCTTCCACTCTTTCGACTACCGACGTTCGAAGTGGGGCCCCGCAGCGAGAGCCTTCCTGCGCGCCTGCGAAACCGTCAGCATCACCACCGCCGACGCACTCATCGCGGTCTCCGCGGCAGGTGCGGAGCACATCCGGAAGACCTACGATCGTCCAGTGGCCCACATCCCCAACGGCCCCGGCAAGCTGGAACCCCGCCCACCGGGCAGGCTCCTCCACGCCCTTCGGCTCGAGGAGAGGCGGTATCTGCTCAGCGTGGGGCGGCTCAGCCCGGAGAAGTGCCTCGAAGACGTGATCGCAGCGGCCAGCAGGGGGCTCCCCGGGATCCCGCTGGTGCTCGTAGGCGACACGAGCTTCACCGGCAAGTACGTCGAGCGGCTGCGTACGATGGCCGGTCCCGATGTCATCTTCCCCGGATACTTGCACGGCGCCGATCTCGAGGAGCTGTACACCTCGGCGCTGGCATACGTCGTCTCATCCGAGATCGAAGGGCTGTCGCTCAGCCTGCTCGAGGCTATGGCGGCTGGATGCCCCATCATCGCAAGCGATATCCCGGGCAATCGCGAGGGGCTCGGCGACCCGCCAGCGGGACTCACTTACCCCGTGCACGATGTTCCAGCGCTCGCCTCCCATCTGCGGCTGCTCGCGCATGATGCCGAGCTGCGGGACGCACTCGCGGCTGCGGCGCAGGCACGAGTTCGCTCTGCCTTCAACTGGGACGCCATCGCTGCGACCACACTCGTGGTCTATGAGGGCATCCTCGACGCTGCCTGCAGGGCGCATCACAGATAGGCGGTGAATGCTCGCGTGGCAAGGAAGACCGAGGCGCATGCGGTCGGCTTTGCGTGGCCCGCACCCCGGCGTTGGAACGGCGGTCACCAAGTCCCGCCAGATGGCGGCGCGACAGCGGGACTGGCCTGGCGTGCGACTATGACGTCGTCGACCGGGGCGACGCGGGATGCGTTACCGGTAGTTCCGTGCTCCGCTCGACCGCGGCGGCGGTCAGAGAGAAGTAGGCGAGCCAGCACACTTGGCCGACCATCTTGGCTCCTTCTTCAAACAGACCGGAGCCGATGATGCCGGTCGGTTCAGACACGTCAAGGGCGACAGAAGTCGCGAAGAAGAGTGCAGCCATGCACAGGATGAGGTAGTCGGTCCCGAGGATCGTCCTGAGGAATACGACGACGAATACGCAGATCACGACTCCGTATGTCGCGAGGACAATCTCCTCGGGAAGGCCAATGTAGCCGGGGATAGCGGTCTCATGCAGCATGAAGGCATCATCGAGGCCGAGGGCAAGTGAGATTCCGCCTGCCAGGAGAAGAAAGGTTCGGGTGCCTCCAGTGACACCTCTACCGCGTAGGATCGCGCCAGTGAACAGGCACACCGCCCCTGTGGCAACCCAGAGGAACAAGCCAACCGTGGAGAGGAAGCCCGTGTAGAAAGGCGCGCCAGCCACCGCCGCCGGGTCAGCCGTCAGTGTGAAGGTGGGTATTCCCATCCCAAACCGCGCGATCACGACGAGCCCCATAAGGATCGTCGATACAGCTATGATCGCGAGAATCACTGGCCAAGTCGAACGCACCTGGTCTCGAACGGTAGCTCGT
>JALOOJ010000326.1 GCA_025454475.1 Anaerolineae bacterium | reverse complement strand
AGCGCTGGTAGGCCCACTTTCGCAGCGCCATCTCGGGGAGCTCCCTGGGCACCTCGCATTTGAGATCGGTCGAATCCATATGGGGCCCCACGCGCATCTCAGCCGCCGCTGCAGCCGAGGCCCGGTTCTGGTAGTCATCATACAGCGTCTCGGGTTCGGGGACGTCCTCGTTGAGGTATAGCGCGGCGTGCTTCTCGTCGGAATACCAGGGGCGATGCGGCGCTTTGTGATGGCATAGGAGGCAGAAGGGCCGATCGCGATCGCGGGCCTTGAGCCAATCGAGGCTCATATCCGTGATCAGGTCCGTCGCATAGCCCGGCACGGTCTGCCAGGTGCCGCCGTCGGGTCCCCTGAAGATGAACTCCGGGTTGTGATATCGACCCTGGCCCGGCAACACCGCCCAATCATCGAAGCCGGTTGGACAGTGATCTGGACCGACTCCCAGGTGCCACTTCCCGTAGACGGCTGTCTGATAGCCTTCGGCCTGCAGCAGCTTCGGAAACGTCAGCAGCGTGTTGTCCATCGGCGTGTCGAGCGTCGTGACCCCATTCACGTGGTTGTACGTTCCTGTTAGGATCGTCGCTCGGCTCGGCGTGCAGATCGAGTTCGTGCAGAAGCAGTTGTCGAAGCGCATGCCCCCGTCCGCGATGCGGTCGAGGTTCGGGGTGCGGTTGATCTTGCTGCCGTAGCAGCTCATCGCGTGCGACGCGTGGTCGTCGGTCATAATGAACAGTATGTTCGGTCTCGAATCGCTCATTGTGTGTCCTCCCCGGTACGAGAGCGGCCCTCACGCGGCCAAGCTCCGAGCGGATGCGCCAACTGCTGCGCCGCCAACCCCAAGCGACGGATCACACCCCAGGCATCTGGGAGATGTGATCCGTCGCGACCACGCCGAGCCCAACAAGCTGCGCAGTTGCCGGTGCGTGAATTAGGTCTCGAACACCACGGCGCAGTGCATCGTGAACCGCGGCACGACCACCTTCACGGTCTCACCTTCCCGTACGAGCGGCAAATCGATGCCATCCGGGATCAAGGTGGCTTTTCGAACCAGCTCACTCACGTGAAGCACGACCGGCACATCGAATAGCGGGACCAGGTCTTCGATCAACTCTAGTCCGCCGCGGTAGTGCGGTGTCGCGTAGAGCAGGTGGGCCACGTACCGGTGCTGGGCGGCCTGGTGCAGCAAGCTGACCCGCCCGTTGCTCGGCAGCGCGACGTGCAACATCGGGGCCGTATAGACGCGCTTGAGCGCCCGCTCGAACAGATCGCGGTGTGCCCGCGCCGCACGATGGTCATACATCAGATCGAGCGGGCTCGGGGAGTACACCACCCGGCCCTTCTGAATGAGCGCGGGGTGCGCTGCCCGCTCCGGACGGTACGGTGTGTTCATATGCGAGCAGTAGTGTTCGTAGGTACGGCTGAAGTAGGGCTCGTGGATGTGAGCAAGCACTTGCGTGCCGGCGTGAGCCTTCATTCGCAGTGCCGGACTGTAGTTGAGGACCGGCGATACGATCAGTCCCTCGCCCAAGACAGCATCCGCGACCGTGTAGTCGACGTCATACAGCCCTGGCCCCTCGTAGTCGGCCCCAACGTCCAGCAAGAACCGTGATCTGTACGCGTCGAGCGCTCCAGCGGATAGCACGACAAGCGACCCCCCGTTGGCGAGGTACTGCTCGAGCACGGCAACCTGCCCTTCGCCCAGGCACGGCTCGCTGGGGATGACCACGGTCTGGAGCCCGCCCAGGTTGTGTTCGTTGGCGACGACGAAATCCATCTGGCAATCGAGCAGCATCTTGCTGACCCCAATGTCGGCCTGGGTATTGCCCGAGAACCAGAGCCCCAGATTCGACACCGGCTTGCCCCCTGGGCCATAGGCCTCGATCTTCTCAACGTAGGCCATCGCCTCTCCTACGTTGCGGTACGTCTGCATGTCCATCAACCCGGTGGGGTGCAGCTGGTCGCCGAAGTTACAGACCGACCCGAAGGCGATCATCGAGGCGGCCTCGAACTTGATGGCATCCGGGTGTTTGAAGCCGCCGAACTCACCCCAAGAGGTGTGGAACTTGCCACTCATCGCGCAGATCTGGTAGCCCTCGCCCAGGTAGTACTTGGAGCGCAGGGGGAACTTGTCGTAGCCGCCCCACCCGGTGGGCAGGTCCTCGAGGTCCTGGTGCGTGTTGTAGACGTGCGTACCGTACTTCTGGTTACCGCGGCCAAACGCTGTCGTCCCGTTGAAGAACACCGTCGCCTGCGGATGATACGCCGCTATCGTGGCGCGCATGTCCGCCATATGGGTCTTGTAGATGTGGGCGAAGTGGGCGACCACGGCTTCCTCATCGTTCACATCCACACCCAGCGCTGCCATACTGGCGCGACACCGGTCGCAGTAGCAGCCGTGCTGTACCTGGAATATGTCGAACCAGAAGCCATCCACAGCATATTTCCGGCAGATCTCGGCAACCTGCGCCTTCATGTGCTCGTGATACGGGCCACTTGGACAGAGCAACTTCCAGTTGCCCAAGGGATAGGGATCGGTGGGCTTGGCTTCGGGATTACCCCGCCAGATGAACGACCCGTCCTTGCGGCGTGCGCACCAATCCGGATGCAACTCGGCGTCATGAACCGACCATCCCACCGTGTAGTATATTGGGCACTCTACACCGATCTCGTGACACCCCTCGATCTGAGCGCCCAATAGATCGAAGTCGAGGTGCGGATGCATCGTCCCGACCTCGGTCGGGTAGTAGCTCCAGCCGTGATGGCCCTTGGCGAAGATGTTGATGGCGTTGAGGTGCCCGGCCTTGAGCGCCTCCTGCCACTGCGCCTTGGAGAACTGCGATCCGATGCCCGGGATCTGCTCCGAGGTATGAAAGTCCAAATGTACTTGGCGCGTGGGCAGCGGTCGCTGCGCCAAGGGGAATGCCGTTGGGGCGTTGCCGGTTACGGTCGACGGATCAGCGGTGTTGGACTCTTGCATCTCTCGCGCTCCTTGTTGTGGGGGATCGGTCACATCCCAGTATATGCGCGCCCGCCACAAGTGCCAGTGCGGCGGGCTTTCTCAGTGCCGGGGACTTTCCCAAGTCCCTGGCACTTTCTGCGCCCGGGGACCGCGCCGGAGCGGGCACGTGCGTTTCAGGTGCCGGGGACGCGCCTCAGAA
>JALOOJ010000325.1 GCA_025454475.1 Anaerolineae bacterium | reverse complement strand
GCGTATGCGGGTCCGCTGTGGCTTCAGTCGAATGTGCTCGGTAAGCCGCGTGATGAGGGCCGGATCGCGGAACCCGACGATGTCCGCTACTGGGATCTGGTGAGCTTCATGTGCGGTGCCACCGGATTGCTCTACCTGCGCTGGCGACCGCTGTTGGATGGTCCGCTCTTTGGTGCGTTCGGTCCTTACGCTATGGATGGCTCGCGTACCGATCGTTCCGAAATGGCCGGCCGGATTGCGCGCTGGGTCGCAGCCCCGGAGCAGGAGGCGTTATGGCGCTCGCGTCCGGTGCGTGGGCAGGTCGGCATCCTCGTATTGCCTGAGACGCAGCAATTTCTATATGCGCTAAACGGAGATTCAGCATACTATGCGCGCTCTGTCGAAGGGGCGTACCGCGGGTTCTTCGACATCAACGTGCAGGCCGACTGGGTCCGCATCGAGGACATCGACGACTATGCGGTGCTCTACCTGCCGATCCCGGCCATGATGACCGCTGACACAGCTGATGCACTGCGTGCCTGGGTCGCTGCGGGAGGCACGCTGATATCCGAGGGATGCCCGGGTTACTTTGGTGACCGGGGCCACGTGGGCACGGTACAGCCGAATCTTGGCCTTGCGGATCTGTTCGGGGCCCGCGAAGCGTACGTAGAGTTCACACCTGATCTGCTGAATGATCTCTCGTTTCACATCGCTGGAGCAACGGCTTGGGGTGGGGTGTTCCTGCAGACGTATGCGGTCACGACCGGGCAGGCGATGGGGTGGTTCTCGCCGGGATGTGGGCGCGCGAGCGAGCAGGTTGCCGTCGTTGATAACGCTTGGGGCGCCGGGCGCACGCTACTGATGGGTACGATGGCCGGATATGGCCATGGCGCTCACGCGCAGCGCGATGCCCGACCCGATGCGGGGTCCTGCGAGACCGGCGGGAACACGGCGCTCTATCGCGCTCTGGCATCTTGGGCTGGGGTGGTGCCTGATGTGACCGTCAGCGACCCTTGTGTGATCGCACGCCTACACGCGGGCGAGGGCGGCACGTATCTGTGGGTCGCGAACCCTACGCGCGCGCCACGTTCGGTTGCCGTGTCACTGGCACCTCGGTGGCAGGCCTATCGCGAAGTTCGCTCGCTCTGGGGGGCCGAGGCCTCGATCGAAGCAGGCGAAGTCCGCCTCGTCGCACCTGCACGGGACGTGACGGTGTTGGCGCTCCGCTGAAGGAGACCGGTCGAGCTCGTAGTTGGAGAACCATCGGTCGAAGCTGGTGCTGAGCTAAGCTGATGGTTGGGGCTCGCAGTAACGACTTCAGTCGTTCCGGTGCCCGAGCCGGCGATAGCAGAACCGAAGATCGGTTACTACGAACCCACTTGGCTGACCGCCAGGCGCTTGTCAGCAGTGCGGCGCCTCGGACCCTCCCAGGTTCGCGCGCCGCACTGTCGCCCCGGATACCACCTGGCTGGTGCGGCTAGTTGGCCTCGCGTCGGATGATATCGATGCCCATATAGGGCTGCAGTACCTCCGGCACGGTGACTGTTCCATCGGCCTGCTGATAGGTCTCAAGAATGGCGATCATCACGCGCGGAAGGGCCAGCCCTGAGCCGTTCAGCGTGTGCACGAACTCCGGCTTTGTGTCCGGACTAGAGCGATAGCGCACGTTCGCACGACGTGCCTGATAGTCGGTGCAGTTGCTGCACGAGCTTACCTCCAGCCAGGCGTCCTGTCCGGGCGCCCAGACCTCCAGATCGAAGCCTTTCGTAGCCGCGAAGGAGATATCGCCTGTGCATAGCTCCAGTACGCGGTATGGGAGTCCCAGGCGGCGCAGCAGGTCCTCACCTAGCGCCACCATCGAGGTCAGCTCGTCGTAGCTGGTGGAGGGCTCCACGAACTTGTACATCTCCACCTTGTCGAACTGGTGGCCCCGCTTGATGCCTCGCACATCCCGCCCGGCGCTCATCTTCTCTCGTCTGAAACAGGGGGTGTAGGCCACGTAGTGGAGCGGGAGTTGGTCTTGGTTAAGGATCTCGTCGCGGTGCAGGTTTGTGATCGCCACTTCCGCCGTCGGCAGGAGCCAGAGGTCGTCCTCAACATCGCGATAGAGGTTGTCCTCGAACTTTGGGAGTTGACCTGCTCCCACGAGCATCTCGCGCTTGACGATGAAGGGCACGTAGAACTCGGTGAACCCATTCTCGCGCGTGTGAACGTCCAGGAACCAGGTGATCAGGGATCTCTGGAGTCGCGCACCCATCCCCTTCAGGACATAGAAGCGGCTACCCGAAAGCGTTATACCCCGCTCAAAGTCGATAATACCCAGCCCGGGACCCAAGTCCCAGTGCGGCGCGGGCTGGAACCCCTCTGCCACGAAGTCCCGGGGCGTCCCCCAGCGACGGACTTCCACATTTGCGCTCTCGTCTGGCCCGACGGGTGTGCTGGCGTCGGGGACGTTGGGGACCCAGAGCAACTTGGTCCGCAGGGCATCTTCAGCCTGACGCAGTTCCCCTTCGAGCGCCGTGAGTCGGCCACCAACCTCGCGCATCTCCTCGATCTTGGCCTGGCGAGCGGCTTTGTCCTGCATGCGCCCAATCTCTTTGGAGACGCGGTTGCGCTCGGCACGCAGTGATTCGACGGATTGGAGCAGCTCGCGCCACCTGCCGTCGAGTGCGAGGATCTCGTCCACGATCGCCGGGCTGTCGTTGCGCCTCAGCACGGCGGCGCGCACGAGGTCGGGGTTATCACGGATCACCTGGATGTCGAGCATGCACTCCCCCTGGTCTCTGCTGGACGGTCTCCGGACCGCCTCAGCGTCGCATTATCCCACCAACCTGACCGTTGTCCAGACGCGCCAAGGTCAGGGCGATCGCATCAAGTCGTTGCCGGCGTCCGCCTTTGCACCTCGCAAGGTCTCGCCGGCAGGAGTCGGGGCCCACTGCACCGCGTTTCGACGGGCGGGTGCTAAAGCGGGCGCAGTTGGGCGCTTGGGCCCTCGTGAGGAACCAGCACTCCCCGCACAGCGAGCGCACTGTGAGGTGCCGCCGCCAGCCTCAGTTCAGCCAATGGATTTCCGGGCCGCGGTTATAGGGCACGCGCTTCTGAGCGGCGGCGTCGCGGACCATCTTGAGGAGGCTGTAAGGCTCAGGGATTCGCAGCCCATCGTCGCGCATGTCCAGGGCCGTGT
>JALOOJ010000324.1 GCA_025454475.1 Anaerolineae bacterium | reverse complement strand
CAGACTTCTCCCGAACCCAGTACGCCAAGATGCCTGCCGATGCAGGCGCCACATCCAGGGGGGCCGATCGTCGCTCCCGCAGCAAGCAGGGCGCCCAGCGTGCCATCCTCCGTGGCCGCCTGGAGGTCGGTGTGCGAGGCCGGAATGATGATCATGCGGAGGCCGCGTGCTATGTGGTGCCCGCGCAAGATGGCTGCCGCTGCGCGCAGGTCCTGTAGGCGTCCATTGGTGCACGTACCCAAGAAGACCTGATCCACGCCGATGTTTCCTAGTTCCCGGGGTGAGCGCACGTTGTCAACGCTTGGGGGACATGCCACGAGCGGCTCGATCCCGGTGAGGTCGACGCCAAACCGGTCCTGGTAAACGGCGTCATCCTGCACACTGAGCCAGTCGGGCACCGGAGCATACTGACGTGTGAGATCATCGGGCGGTACGAGTCCGGCCTTTGCGCCCATCTCGGTGGACATGCTGCACAGGGTCATCCGCGAGCCAAGGGACAGGCTTCCGGCACCGTGGTACTCTACGGCCTGGTAAGTGAAGCCGTCCGCCCGAACACTGCTGAGCAGGTGCAGCACCAGATCTTTGGCATCGACTAGTGGAGGAAGCTCTCCGAGGAGATCCACGCGCACGGTCTCCGGCACGCGCAGCCAGGTCCGTCCCGTGGCAAACGCCAGAGCGACGTCGGTGGTGCCCATTCCAGTGCCGAAGGCCGCGATGGCACCGTAGGTCGTGCTGTGCGAGTCCGACCCGATGGCGATGTCGCCGGGCCCGACGAGGTGTTGCTCGACCATCAGTTGGTGACAGATGCCGCTACCTGAGTCGTAGAACGCGGCAATGCCCTGCTCGCGAGCGAAGCGGCGTGCGCGCACCTGGCCCTCGGCTGTAGCGAGATTCGAGGCCGGCGCCACATGGTCGATGAAGATCGCGCAGCGCTCAGGATGCGGGATCCGACCGACATGCAGTTGGTCCTGCAGGACGTCAATCAGTTCAGGCGCAATCGAGTCGATCGTCATCGCCCGGCTCACCTCGACAACCGCGAGCTCGCCGGCTTTCACGTCCCGTCCCACAGCGTGCGACAGGATCTGTTCACTCAGTGTCTGAGCCATTCCTCCACTCCTCTCCATTGGCCCACCGGCGGAGCAGGCTGTCCACATCGGTCAGCGAGAGCTGCTTCTCGTCGGCAAGGGCCTTAATGTGTTCGGTGATCGTTTTCAGCGCGTCATCGCTCAACGCGAGCCCGAGTTGCTCGGCGCGATTCTTGATCGCGTTCCATCCTGTGAGGCGGTGGGCGATGCTGACATAGCGCGTGAGGCCGAAATCGTGTGGATCCAGGATCTCGTAAGTCTCCGGGTTGTTGAGGATCGCCTTGGCGTGGATCCCGGCCTTGTGGGTGAAGGCCGTGATGCCGGTGATGTAGTTGTTGAACGGGATGTCCACACTGACCATCTGGGCCACGGTGCTGTCGATTCTGCGGAGCAGGGGGAGATCGTACTTGCGCACGAGGGATGGGGAGATCGCGTACAGCCGCGCGATCAGGCCACCCAGGGGCGTGATGCCGTTACGTTCGCCGATGCCAAGGACAGATGTGTCGACGTGGGTCGCGCCCGCATCGAGAGCCTCATAGGCGTTGGCGATTGCACAGCCGGAATCGTTGTGACCGTGGAACTCTATGTCGCATCCAACGCGCCGGCGCAACTCTCCCACCACCTCGTAGACCTGACGTGGCGTGGCGACGCCGACGGTGTCAGCGATGCCCACACGGTTCACGCCGATGGCGTCGACGGCCTCGTACACCCTGAAGATGTCATCGGGATCGCTGCGGAAGGAGTCCTCGGTGCTGAATCGGACCTCGACGCCCTGGCTGCGCACGAAGCTGACAACCTCCAGTGCCAATTCCGTGATCTCGGCTATCTCCTTGCCGTGGCTGAACCGTCGCAGGAGTGACGACGTCCCGATGACCACATCCACGCCGTCCACACCCGTATCGATAGCACGCTGGGCGTCATCGATACGGCAGCGTGTGTGCGTGAGGATCTTGGCCCTGAGACCGAGGGCTGCTATCGCCTTGGCGTCGTCAAAGCTCTGAGGTGAGGCCTGCGGCGAGGTCAGCTCAATGCATTCCACTCCGAAGGCGTCGAGGAGGCGGGCAATCTCCAGCTTCTGCGCGGTACTGAAACTGGCCCCCACAAACTGCTCACCCTCCCGTAACGTCGATTCGATAATGTGAAATCCGTCTAACGGCATCCTGTCCTCCTATCCCGGCAGATGTGCCCAACAAAAACACCAGCTTCCGAGCCTGGGCTCGGAAGCTGGTGTCTGTGGCTACGTCTAGGCGGCCAACACAGCTATCCAGACCCAGGGTCTGGCATAAAGCGCTTGCACTTCTTATCCGTGCTGTTGAGCTGGTTGGCCTGATGTGTCAGCATTGAGTTGTGTCCTCAGAAAACAGAAAACCGGCCCTGTGCATTGTATTGCCAGGGCCGGTTGTGTTGGGTGCAAACACGGTGATCCGGACCTAGCGGTCCGGCTTCTTCATACCTCGTGCAGAGTGTAGTTGTGTCATCGTTGCGCTGCCTCAGATGCAGTTATTCTACTCGGCATTCTCGCGTTGTCAACTGCTCTCGGCGCGAGGTCTGCCTTCGCATCTGCGTGTCGGAGACTGCCGAAAGTCCCATGCACCGCAGTGAGCCACTGCACTGGTAGCGTCACGGGCACCATTCCAGGTGTCGGGTAACGAAGGCGTTCCACCGTGTCGGTGTGGTAGAATATTGTCCACAATGGATGGGACACAGGGCGGGTCTATCACGAGCGTCCAGAATCCTGCACTGCCGGCCTTTCGCCTCGGGCGAACCGAGGTGTGGAGCCGGCTGGTGCTTGCGCCGATGTCGGGCTACAACGATCAGCCGTATCGTCGGCTCTGTCGGCGCTTTGGGGCCGCGTTGGTCTATACAGGTCTGATCTCGTCAAACGCGATCGTGTATGGCCCGGGGACGCTTGGGAATCCGCGGACTGAGGAGATGCTGCAGTTCCATCCCAGCGAACAGCCCGTGGTTTGCCAGTTGTTCGGAAGCGATGATGGCTTGATCATTGAGGCGGCGCGCAAGGTAGAGAGCCTGGGCGCAGCCGCGATCGACATCAACCTCGGATGCGCTACCCCCAAGGTCGCCGG
>JALOOJ010000139.1 GCA_025454475.1 Anaerolineae bacterium | reverse complement strand
TGACGCCGAAGCGCAGGCCAGCTTCCAGTGCAGCGGCGCGCCACAGCCCCACAATGTCTTTCTGTGGCCCAACCTTCACCGAGTTCCAGGCGTGGTAGCGTGAGTTCCAGCAGTCGAAGTTGTCGTGGTGCACCGCCAGCGCCACGAAGTAGCGTGCACCGGCGCCCTTGTAGAGCTGGATGAGGGCCTGAGGGTCGAAGGCCTCCGCCTTCCAGAGCCTGCACACGTCCTTGAAGCCAAAGCGCGATGGATGCCCGAAGGTCCGGCAGTGGAACCGATACTGGTCAGAGCCCTGAATATACATGTTCCGCGCGTACCAGTCCCCGTACATCGGCACACACTGCGGGCCCCAGTGTGCCCAGAACCCCAGCTTCGCATCACGGAACCACTCGGGGCACTCGAAGGCCTGCAGCGATGCCCACGTGGGATCAAACGGTCCATCGGCAACGGCATAATCAGGATCAGCTGCGTAAAACCTGTCTTCCTCGGGTCTGCCCATCGTGTTTGCTCCTCCTGGACTTGAACAGCTTACGCTCAGGGCTGCTTTGATGCACCGCAGCCCTGAGGACTAGACGCCACCAAACATATGGCGCTGCATGACGTGTCGCTGGTACTCAGGCGCCAGCTCGACGAAGTAGGCGCTCCAGCCCCACACGCGCACAATCAAGTTGCGGTACTGCTCAGGGTGCGCTTGGGCACTACGAAGATCCTCAAGCCGCACCGTGTTGAGCTGCATCTGCTGACAGCCAAGTGTCGCGAAGGTCCGCACGAACGCAGCAACCGCCCGCACCGCATCCTCATCAGCGAACAACGTATCGGCAAGCTCGATCGTGATCGGACCCCCGTTGTAGATTCGAGCATAGTCGATCTTGCTGAAGGATTGTAACACCGACGTCGGACCAGTGACGCGAGCGGTGTGCGCGGGCGCCAGGTTGGCGCTGAACGTGTCACCCAGGTGCCGTCCATCTGCAGTGGCCCCAACAACAGGCTCGTGCATGCCCTCGCGTCCCTCTGCTAGCCAGATGTAGTACATCGCCGATCCCGTTCCCGGGCGAATTCGCCCCCCGCGTCCGTTGTCCTCCACCGACTCACAGGCGTCGGCAAAAGCGTTGAACAACCAGGTCAGCAACGCATCCGCCCGGTCATCGTGGTTGCCCACCTTCGGACCGCGTCTGGTCAGGTACCTCCTAAGCGCTTCTGCACCCGCGAAATCGCTGTCCAGAGCGCTGAGCAAGTCAGAACCTGATATCCGCTGCTCATCGTAAACGACAGCCTTGACTGCAGCCAACGCATCGGCAGCATCCGCCGATGCTGCGCCATGAATACCGTAGTTGTTGTAGACAAGCCCTGCGGACAGATCGCGGCCCCGTTCCAGACAACCGTCCATCAGCACCGAGTAGTAGGGTCCAGGCTCGAGGAATAGGTTATCGTAGCTGGCCACACGATCCCCAACCTGCGACCAGATATGCTCGCGTGTTGCCGCCAACACGTCCTCGAAGCTGCCACCCGCCACCAGTGCCGTGCGCACGCCGTGGTCGACCGCGGCCGGGAACGAGACCGCCCCGATGTTCACCACCTCCATGCCCTTCCCGGGTATGGTGAACTCCCAGCACGCAGCCACCGTGTAGTTGCGCGCATCCTCAAGCGCATAGCCATGGGCCACCAGCGCGGGGATCACGACCGCATCGTTGGAGTACTGAGGGAAGCCCAGTCCCCTGCGGGTCAGTAGGGTTGCCAGGTAGAGGAGGTCCGGGTCCGTGGCTGGATCGATGCGAAGGTTGATCTTGGGATCGATCATGCTCGTGCGCAGAGCCACACGCAGAACCATCCAGGTCAGTTCGTTGACCCCGCACGTACCATCGCGTGCAACACCGCCCACAGTCAGGCTCTGACCATTATCGCCCTGTTGCACCCCCGGATAGAGGTCGCTGTCTTTGTTGAGCGAGATGAAGAACTCAGCGAGCAGCTCCTCGGCTGACTCGATGGTCTCCCGACCCGACTCGAGATCAGCCCGTAGGAATGGCCACAGCACCTGGTCCAGCCGGCCGAGCCCCACGTGGTAGTGCCCGCTGAGCCACAGCATCGAGTGAAGCAGCCGCAACGACTGCAGCGCCTCGTGAAAGGTAGCTGGCACGGCGGCCGGAACGCGGCGCAGAATCTGCGCGATGTCATCGCGGCCCTCGAAGGCCGCCGCATCGGCGTAGCGGTTAGCCAGGTCGAGCACGGCATCGATCGTCTCGACGGCGCTGTCGATGAACTCAAGGGCCTCCGGGTCATCCGCTAGCCGTTCGCGCGTTGCCAGAGCCACCGCCCTTCGTCCGAGCAGCCCCTGGGAGAGTACTGTACTCCAGTCGGCGCAGATGTTGCTGATGGGCCCAAGCTCGTGCGGAGCATGCCCTTCCATGAGCCGCGCCTTGTCCTCGGCTATGTAGACGGGAGGGATGGCCGGCACCGTACGGGTGAAGACGATGCGCTCGTCATGCCCGATGATCGGCAACTCCGCCTCGCACATCCGGCGGGTCAGCCGTGCCGCTCGCCTGGGCCACGACAGGTGCTCCGCGTCGCACTCGGTCACAAGATCCGGCGCAGACGCCTGGCGCCAGCGCCGGTGGTCGCCGCGTCGTACCGCCTCGCGCATCTGCTCCAGCCGATCACACAGTGCTCCCACACTCGCAATGTGCATTCCTAGCTCCTCAAGCTTGGCCGCTAGTCGGACATGGCCGCCTTACGGCAATACGCCTCAAACAGGTTCAGGTATCCCCGGTATTCGTCCAGCGATACCTCCGGCGGCGTCTGATGATCTACCGACGGAATGTACCCGCCCGACCGCATCACGGGCAGGATACGCTCGAACTCCGCCCGCATTGCTGGCTCGCCCTTCCACATCACCATCTTGTCATATCCGCCCATCATCAGAAACTCGGGATATTCACAACGGATTCGCAGTATATCGACACCGGCCTGCCGCTCCAGAGGGTACACGCCCTCAATACCGGCGTCAAGCATCCAGGGGATCATCTTGCTGATATCGCCGTCACTATCGATCAGAACCCGGACCCCGTACTCTTTGATGCGTGGGATCACGCGCCGGTAGTAGGGCATCAGAAAGGTCTCGAACGCAGTGCGAGAGAGCATGGGGCCATGGTTATACGACATATCCTCTGCGAATCCGACCATATCGGGCACAAGCACAGGGAACAGCGCCTCGATGACCCGAAGATTGAAGTCAGCCAGGTCGCTGTTGATCCGGCGCATGAGGTCGGGCTGGTCATGGAATGCAAAAAAGTGCGGCTCAATGCCGAGGAGCGTCCGAGGAAACCAGAAGAAACCATCCAGCCACAGCCTGATAGCCACCTCGCCACGATCATGCTTCGCCTTGATCTCCCGCGCAGCCCGAAGCGCGCCCTCGATGATCGCTTCGGTGTACAGGTGCGGCAGGATCGCTTCATAGGATGCCTCGTCGGTGATGATGGCACCGCCATGGGAGCTGGGACCCGGACACGTTGCCGACCGCGCCCCGGCCGAAACGACAAGCAATGGATCTAGCCCAAAGAAGCGCTGCGACGTCTCGAGGTCCATCCCGGCGGGCAGTCCTTCTTCCTCCCAGCGTGCGGTTGTCTGGTCCCACCATGGCGCCCACTCAACCATCGGCAATCTGTCGGCCGGCCTCCGGAAGTGAAGAACATCGTGGAAACGTTCGCGTGGTGTCATGGTGCCTCGGCGGCCGTAACCTGGTGACTACAGACTGAGGATTGGGATTGGGCTCCGGAGCGGATCGCCAGTCCCCGATCACCAGTCCCTGGCCTCTTAGTACGCGCCATACCGGTGTGCCGCCTCATACATGGCCACGACGTTATCCGTGGGAGAGTTGTCCTGGATGTTATGTGTCGGCGAGAGCGCGTAGCCGCCGCCGGGCATCATCACCGAAAGCGTCTGCCGTACGTCAGCGATGACCTCCTCCACCGTGCCGTATGCCAGCGGACCCGCGGTCGAGATACATCCGTGGAATGCCAGGCGGTCGCCGTAACGATGCTTCAGATAGGCAGGCGCCATATCCTTGGCCTCGGGCTGTAATGTGTCGACAACGTTGATGCCGATCTCGGCGAAGTCATCGAAAGCCCAGCTGCTGGAGCCGCAGGAGTGGATGACCACAGGGATGCCGAACTCGCGTCCGAGCGCTGCAAACCTCGCGTGCCACGGCCTGATATGCTTCCGATAGAGCCTGGGGCTGATCAGGGGACCGCGTTGTGTTCCGAGATCCTCGCCCATCCACAGGACGTCGACGCCACCGCGCGCGGCCTCCAGGGTGCGCCGGGTAACCTCCAGGAGGATGAGGCTCTTGCGCTCTACGTAACGCAGGAAAGCCGGGTCGTCGGTGATCAGGTCGACCATCACCTGCTCCATCGTACGGATCATGCCGGTGGCGTTGATCACATCCGGTAACCCCGCCCCGCCCGCGACGACGGCGTAGTCCCGCCAACGCTCGCAGGCCGCGCCGACGGCCGCGTAGTCGTAGTCGTCGGGGTTAGGCATCGGCCAAGCCTCGACCTCCTCCAGCGTCGCTCCCTTTAGTGGAAAGTCGCAGTAGTCCCAGTACCCGCCCGACTCGTGCTCAACCCAGCGCGTGCGCACGCCCCAGCAAGGATCGACGTGGCGCTCGGGCACCTCCGGATGCAAACGCGGCCCAGCGTAGGGTGCGCCGATCGATCGGAAGTCCACGCCCAGTGCCTGCCGCAGTCCTTCGTCATCACCAGCAGCCAGGCCGAAATGCGCCTTAAGCCGCGCATCGATCCCGGGGTTGTTGAAGTAGTTGATCGGCACGCGATCCGGCTCTTGCCTGGCGAACGCCGTCAACACCCGCTCCTTCGGCGTCATCGACTTCTTCATACCTCTCCTTGTCTCACGCTTCGGTCGCTAGACTGATCGCGGCTAGCTTCAGGCGAATGGCGTCACCCACTGCTCGGCGATCTCCATGCCGAAGCCTGGCGCATCGCTCGGTACGAGCCACCCATCTTTAGCCACCGCCTGACCCGGGATCCGTGACGCCTCCTCCAGCGGCACGCCGGGCGGCGAGCCGACGAAGTACTCTCCCCACGGCGAAGACGGTGTCGCGTAAGTGAAATGCTGCCCAAAGGGCGTCACTGCTCCGCCATGGAGGATCACGCTGATACCCGCCACATCAGCGGCCGCAGAGATCGCCCGCACCGTCGTCATCCCCCCACACCAGGCTATATCCGGCTGCAGAATGTCCACCGCTTGATGGCGGATGGCCCACTGGAAGGGCACGGCGCCGTACCAGTGCTCTCCTGTCGCGAGTGTCTGCCAGGGTAGTCGCTCGCGTAGGGCAACGTGACCATCGAGGTCTTCAGGGATTAAGCACTCCTCCATCCACTTGAGCCGGTAGGGACGCAAGACCTCCGCGAGCCGCACAGTGTACTCAACGTCAAAGGCCATCCAACAATCGAGCATGAGCTCAGCCTCGTCGCCGATCGTCTCTCTCGCGCGCGCGACGAAGGCCTCATTTCTCCGTATGCCATCCCAGCCGTCAGCAGGACCATAAGGACAGGCCAGTTTGAAGGCCTGAAATCCCAGCTCTCTGTACCAGTCCACATCATTGCCCGTGGCATAGCAGAAGATGCGGTCCTTGTGCGGCCCTCCCAGCAGGCTATAGACAGGCTTCTCCATCAGCTTGCCCTTGAGGTCCCAAAGCGCCAGATCGATGCCACTGATGGCGTAGGATGCAAGTCCTGTCGTGCCATAGGGCTTCGTCATTCGGGCCATGATGTCCGCCAGCCTGTCAGTAGCCATGCAGTCCTCGCCGACCAACTGTGAGGCGAGGTGCTCCACAACGGGAGCAAGTGCACGAGCGTAGGCGAGCGTCCCAAGCCCCCAGGTGCCATCTTCGGCGGTGACACGGACCCAGGCGCTCTCCCACTTGGGAAGCCACAGCGCGCGGTGGCGCTTGACCTTGGCATACCGCGACATCGGGTTGGCAACTTCGGCTTCAGCTGCCCAGGAGGGCCGCCGTGCCATAGCCTTGGGCTCCGCCTGCGGCAACGCCACCCGCACAACGGCGATGTCCGTAATGTACATAGCGACCTCCGTGGGTTGGTGTACTCTCGACGGTGGTGTAACGCGTTCTAGTATAGCTCCGATCCACGAACTCTGGAAAAACGATCTCGTAGGGGCACGTCTTGTGGGTGCCAGATGCTATGGCCCCGCCTCGGTCTACCCTCCGCCGCGTCACTTGGTATACTACAAAGACACGTGGAGGGGCTGAAATGTCCAAGCGAATACGGGTGATTCTCGCTGATGACCACGTCCTGGTGCGTGAGGGCATCCGCCAATTCCTGGAGGAGACCGACGACATCGCGGTAGTGGGCGAGGCCAGCAACGGGGCTGAGGCCATTGAGCTGGTTGAAGCCCTGGCGCCCGACCTCGTGTTGTTGGACATCCAGATGCCCGGCGTCACTGGGGTCCAGGCCGCACGCCACATCAGGGCCGACTTTCCTTCTGTTCGCATCCTGGTCCTCACGGCACATGACGATGAACCCTATATCCGCGCACTCTTGCAGGCAGGCGCCGATGGCTATGTACTCAAGACAACTACGTCAGGCGACCTGATCAGGGCCATCCGAGACGTCGACGCAGGCTTGACCGCGCTGAGCCCAGCCATCACCAACGCGGTCGTTCGCCAGATATCGCTGCAGTCCCCCTCGGGCACTCCCAGCCAGGTCGAGGCTCTGACCGAACGAGAGCTCGAGGTCTTGCGGCTCACGGCACAAGGGTTGACTAATCGCCAAATCGGTCAGGAACTGGCCATAAGCCATCGCACCGTGCAGGGACACCTGGCAAGCATATTCCAGAAGCTTGGGGTCACAAGCAGAACGGAGGCAGTGACCGATGCGCTTCGGCACGGCTGGATCACCATGGAGTAGCAGGGCGTGATGATCCGGCGCGCACGTTGGCTACGGTCGTTGTGGACCCAGATTATCCTCTGGGCGGCTCTCGCCATCGCGATCACCATCGTCGGCCTCGCACTGTTAGCCGTCTACGCACACGAGCGCGACATGGAGGCCTTTGTCAGCGACCGTGATCAGGCGGCGGTGACGCTGCTGGCCCGACGCCTTGAAGACGCCTTGGAATCCGGTGCGCTGTCGACCGAAGTTTCGCTTGGGGGCTCTAGGCTGGGGGTAGGTGATTGGCTTGCGACCGCTGACCCCGGCCTTCACGGTGAGGTCTGGATCGTCGATCACTCCGGTGGGGTTCTGGCCCGCGGCGGCGCCGGTACCCGCACACCCCTGTCACTGGACCCTGCCCGGCTGGGCATCTGGGACGTCGAGGAGGGCAATGTGAGGGCCCGCGACCCATCCGCAGGGACGCTCATCGTCGCCTTCGCCACCGTCAGACCTAACGGCTGGCGCGTTGCGATGATCGAGCCCCTCGACGACGTGCTGAGCCCGATCTTGCGGCTCTCCGGTCTTGGGCCCATCGCTGCGACTCTCGGCGTCTTTCTTTCGATACTGCTGCTGGTCCTTGGTTGGCGCACGATCGTGCAGCCGCTCCGACGCCTCTCGCGAGCGGCTAGCGCAGTCTCGTGGGGTGGGACGGACGCGGTCTACCAGGAGTACCCTGGAGCTGTCACCGAGATCGAGGATCTGCAGAACGCTCTGGTGGCTATGGTGAACCGGCTCGATGGGTGCCAGGCTGGCCTTTTCGACTACCTGGGCGCTATCACCAAAGGGCAGGAAGAAGAGCGGGCGCGTCTGGCTCGAGAGCTTCACGATGGTCCGGTGCAGAGCATGATCGCGCTGGCCCAGCGTGTGGAACTGGCACAACACAGGATCGAACGAGGCGATTGTGATGGCGCCATTGCACTCCTGGACACCCTTCGTACGGCAGAGGTCGGCATCATCGAGGATCTGCGTCGAACCATCGGCGCACTGCGACCGGCCTATCTTGACGACCTGGGGTTCGTGCCGGCGTTGGAACAGCTCGTCGAGACCGAATCGACCCGGTACCCGCACAGTGGCGCTCGAGTTCGACTCGAGGTGAATGGTACAGTGCAACGCCTCCGCCCTGAGCTCGAGCTTGCTGCGTACCGTATAGTGCAGGAAGCGCTAAGCAATGCGCTACAACACGCGTTCGCCGACCTGATCACGGTCTTCGTTCGCTGGGAGCAAAGCACCCTCGCGATCGAGGTCCGCGACAACGGCGTAGGCTTCTCGCCTGCGGCTCGTCCCGACACGTATACAAACGAGAACCACTACGGCCTGGTTGGTCTCCAGGAACGGGTCCGTCAGGTTGGCGGCAGTCTCACCATCGATGCGGGCCCAGGTCGCGGAACCTTGGTCTCGGTCCGTCTGCCAACCGCGCGTTATCTACCAGACAGCTAACAGCAGGTGCCTCCGTCGAAGAGCACCGCTCTTCTCAGATCCTGCACCGCCGTCTGTGGCGACGGTGCCAGGTCGCGCGTCAGAGCTCAGTGGGCGTCGCCAAGCGCGTCGCAGAGGCCGCCGCCGCCCCAATCACCCGCAGAGCCGTCTCACGGAAGCGCACAGCCGCATCGAGGTGCTCGTCCAGGCTAAGACCGCTATTCATCGTGTTCACGCAGACGTGGGTAATGCCAACGTCGGCCAGGCGCTCCAGCGTCACAGGCCATTCCGCCTCGCCAGTGCGGCTCGTATCGATGCGCACGTCCACGCCAAACGTACCAGGATTGCGCCCTGCATCGACGATGAGGCCGCGCAACACCCGTAGGCGTTCCGCCATCTCGTCGAGCGGGAGGTAGTTAGGCATCCAGCCATCGCCCAAACGCGCCATCCGGCGGAGCGTCGCGTCGGACCCACCACCGAACCAGACGGGGATCGGACGCTGTATGGGCTGCGGGTAGATCCCGGCATCGGGCACGTGGTCATATCGGCCTTCGAAGTCAACCAGGCGCTCGGTCCATAGCTTACGCAGCAGCACTACCTGCTCTGCCTGGCGTCGCCCGCGAGTCTCAAAACTCTGCCCCAGCGCCACATACTCGGCCGAATTCCACCCCACGCCGACACCCAGGCGTAGTCGGCCCCCAGAGAGCAAATCGACTTCAGCAGCTTGCTTGGCGACGAGTACCGTCTGGCGCTGCGGCAGGATCAGGATACCCGTGGCGAACTCGACGCGGGAGGTGAGTCCTGCCAGGTACCCAAAGAGCACCATGGGTTCGTGAAACATGCTGTGGACATTGTAACCACGCTGCCACGGACCTGGCCTCTCGGGATTCGCACCGACCACGTGCTCGAATGCCAGCAGGTAATCATAACCCATCGCCTCAACCGCCGTCGCGTATCTGCGCACCGCGGCTGCATCGGCGCCTATCTCTGTCTGTGGGAAGACCACACCAAGCTTCATCGCTGTCCCTCCTCTCGGTTCACGCAATCATGGATCCCATAGTTCATCTTGGGAAGCCCGGACGCTCCGGAGCACTCGCTTGACTGATCGGCGAACGGCCCTATGGTGGCACGAGATACCCGACACTTAGCTAACCCACCCGGAGGCAACGCTCATGAAGATCACCGACCTGAGGTGCGCGATCATTGGCCAGAACCCCGTCGTCCGCATCGTGACGGATGACGGCATCGATGGCTACGGCGAGGCCGAGAACTCCAAGCCGTATCTGAAGTCGCACGTCCTGTTCTACAAGCAGTACCTGCTGGGCGAAGACCCAACCGATGTCGCGCGGGTGATGCTCAAGATCCGCCGAATGGGCAGCTTCAAACCCTGGGGCAGCGCAGTTAGCGCAATCGAGATGGCGCTCTGGGACATCGCCGGCAAGGCTGCCGGGGTGCCTGTCTACAAGCTCCTCGGCGGTAAGGTGCGCGACAAGGTGCGCTGCTACAACGGCGGCATCCGCTTCCCGATGAGCGGCTCCTCGCCCGAGGATTACGCCGAGAACATGCAGAAGATGAAAGACTCGCCCGAGAACTTCGGGTTCATAAAGCAGGGGGTCGCTTTTCACAGTCGAATGATCGCCCAGGTGCCCGGCTTCACCTATGGCGACCTAAGGGGCGGCCCGCCGCACGCCAATCGCGGTCCGCTCACGGAGAAGGGACTCAAGCACGTCATCGCATGCGTCGAGGCGATGAAGGCTGTCCTGGGCGATGAGGTTGGCCTTGCTCTGGACTGCGGCCCCGGGTTTATGCTGCCCGACGCCATTCGTCTGGCGAAGGCCCTGGAACCCCTGAACATTATGTGGATCGAGGATACACTCACCGGCGACTACACACCCTACGTGATGGCTGATGTCTACCGTGAGCTTACGAGGAGCACGACAACACCGATCCACACCGGTGAGCAGATCTACCTCCGCGAGAACTTCCGCGAACTCATTGAGACCCACGCTGTCGACGTCATCGGCCCGGACCCCGCCGATATCGGTGGGATCGCCGAGCTCAAGTGGGTCGCCGAGTACGCCGATCTGCACGGCATCCTGATGGCACCCCACGGTGTCTTTGATGGAATCATCGGCCTCGCTGCCCACGTCCAGGTCGCCGCGACGCTGCCCCAGAACTTCATCGGGTTTGAGTATCCCGTTGCGAGGCCCGACTGGTGGTACGACATTATGGAGGGCCTGCCGACGCCAATCGTCAAAGACAGCCTGATCGATATCTGGGACACCCCGGGCCTCGGCGTCCGTTTCATCGTCGACAAGGCAATGGAGCACCTTGTCGAGGAGGATAAGAGCTTCTTCGACTAGGCCGCGACGTCCTAGATCGACGAGGCCGTGATCCTTCCCGAGCCATGGTCAGCCGCCTGGTGGGAGCCGAGCGGGCTACCCAAGACAGCGCTGGGCTTCAGCATCTACAGACTGACGACCGAGGATGGCCTCATCGGCATAGGTCCCTACACTGGCGCCGATCCGAAACTTGCCGTCGGGAGAGAACCCTTTGACGTGGGCCGCTTTTGGGCCCAGCATATGAGCGGGATTCGCTCGGACACCTCAGGGAGGGGAGCATCGGGGCTTGAGATCGCCCTATGGGATCTGGTGGGCAAGGCCTCGAACCAGCCCATCCACCGTCTGCTTGGGAGCCGTCGGGACCGACTGCTGGTCTACGCGGCGACGAGTCGGATCCTGAGCAAGGAGGCCCTCGTCGATGAGGTGCTGGCACTCCAAGCTCAAGGGTTCCGCGCCATCAAGCTCCGACTGCACCGACAGGACGTCCGCCAGGACATCGCCGCCGTCGTCGCAGTCCGCAAGGTGCTCGGGGACGGCGTGATGCTTATGGTTGACGCGAATCAGAACAACCAATCCGAGGGTTACCCCTACTGGTCGCGGCTGACAGCGCTGCGCGTCGCGCAAGAGCTGGACGGGCTAGGGCTTTACTTCCTTGAGGAACCGCTGCCCCGAACCGACGTCGAGGGTCTTGCGGAGATCGCGGCCACGGTGGACATGTACATCGCCGGCGGCGAGCACACACCCACCGTCTACGACTGGCGCCCCTACCTCCACGCCTGCGCGTACGACATCCTGCAGCCCGATCTCGTGATGGGCGGTAACCTCGGCATCATCGGAGCGCGCAAAGTGGCGGAGTACGCGGACGCTTTCGGGCGCCTGGTCATCCCGCACGTACTGATGAGCGGCGCGGCGTTCCCCCTATGCCTGGTGGCAAGCCTGCACGCGATGGCAACGGTCGACAACTGCCCGATGGTCGAGTACCCCTACGATCCGCCCGTGCTCACCGAGGCGACGACTCAGAGCTTCATTACCGAGCCATTGCACATCGACCCCGACGGCTGCATCGCCCTGCCCGACAAGCCGGGCCTGGGTATCGAGTTGGACGAGGATAGACTGAGGTCGGCAACTGGTGCCGCGGCGACGGTCGTCGCCGCGACAGCGTAGGCCGGAAAGGACCTTCCGGGTTGTCACGGCGCGAATCACGTGCAGTGAAGACCGCATCCGGCAGCCCGGAAGGTCAGAAGCCGGCTACAAGCGCGTGATGTAGACGTAGTACGCGCCGATCTCGTCTCCCGCGTCGCCACGCAGGTACGACTGTACCTGCGTCTCACCTGCCTCACACAGCACCTCAAAGGCGACCGCCTTCTGATCTCGCCCAATCGGCTGATCCCACGTCCGGTCGCCAACACGTAGCCGCCCCGAGGTCAACGCAACAGCGCGCCCTCCACCCCACCCGTGCTGAATGTCCGCGGAAAACGGTTTGAGCGGCCCGGCGATGCCGGCTACCATCTCTCGATCCTCTTCGCGAGGCCAGCGCCGCAACTCAAACCGATACCACCCCGCACAGGCAATGTCGACCTCCCAGTAGCCATTGCAGACCATGCCGGCGCGGACATCGGACTGATTCCAGGCGCACGCCACGGGATCGTTGCGCCAGTCGTGCGTTGTCAGGCACTCGGTGACGCCCACCTCTCGCCCCAACGCGATCGGGATCGTCGCGTCGAACTGCCGCGAGACCTCGTTCCACCACGCGTCGTAGCCACTACGCAGCCGCGCCACGACCTCGTGATGGTCGTCCGCAACGTCGTGGCCCTGCCCTGGGTCCACCAGGACGTCATACAGCTCCGTCCCGTTGACCAACCGCCAGCGCCGTGTCATCACGGCGCTCTGGCGCCACTTGATCGGGTAAGCTACCCGTTGGGAATCCGTGACCATGATGCGGTCGGGCCAACTCTCGGCATCGCCGCGCAGCAATGGCGCCAGGCTCACACCGTCGAAGACGTGATTCC
>JALOOJ010000138.1 GCA_025454475.1 Anaerolineae bacterium | reverse complement strand
GATCCCGGCCTCAGCATGGCGTAACTGGACCACGGCATGCATCGCGTCCTGACTGTGCCCCGGGCGCTCCTCCATGCCGGCAAAGGGTTCCAGTGATGCGGACTCCCACGCATAGCCGCCTGACAGATCCAGACCGTTCACGCTCAACCGGAATACGTCAGCGGGCTGATCGGGCTTCCACCTCAGACCGCCATAGTGCATTTCCGGCCAGACCTGGCCGTCGGAACTCCAGTAGCGAGTCAAAAGCCTGCCGCTGGTGAACAGCTCGTCGTACACCAGACGGTCTGACACATAGCGAACGCCGGGAACATCGCCGGCACGAAAGCGCACGTTGCAAAGCGGTTTTGCCATGGTGACTCCAATCGAGACATCGACCGAGGCCTACCGAGCTAGACGACCCGGGTGCGTCTCTCCCTGGCTGCGGTGAGAGCGGAGCTGAGCAGCTCCCTCAGCTGCGAGGCATGAGCAGATTCTTCGGACCTGACTTTGATATGCCGATGGCGCTGTCCGGTACCTTCGAGCAGGCCCGCGGGGTCGGGAAGCTCAGCACCATAGGCAAATCCCAGCGTGACGTGATCGCGATGCGGTGCGATCACGAACACGGTATCGCGGTACCGCGTGCTGAAGCCGAATCCGAGGTTCTTAGCATCAGTGGATTCCACCGCGCCAGGGAAGACGCTCAGGACAAGATCGCGTAGAGCAGCGACCACCCTCAGGATGCGCGGGTCGGCATCCGGGAACAGCTTCTCCATACGTCAGGGTGATACGGACCGGGGAGCCTCAGCAACAAGCCGACCGATCAGACGCTGAAGGTCCGCCAGGGGGGGGGGGCTAGCCCCTTGCTCAGCGACAACCGTCACCGGCCCATCCTCATCGACCAACGTCCATCGCTCCACCGCAGGCGATGAGGTGAATGGGAACGCCACCGACGTATAGCTCGGCTTAAGATCCTCAAAGACCACGAGTTCAATTGAGTCCGTCAACTCAGCGAGCTGTTCTTCGGTCAGGCAGCGATCCGGTGTGGGGGAGAACGGCGTGTTCCACGTAAGCTCCGGATCCTCGCTGTCGAACTGCTCGGGTTCAGTCAACCAGAGCTGCGTGTTGCGAGCGCTGTGGTAACAGCCCTCTACATCGAAGTAGTAGCGCCAGTTTACGGTCCGATCCGGATCCTTCATCACCATGTGCTCGAAGAGCAGCAGAGCGTCATCAGGAATCTCCAATGTAGGTAGCACATAGCCACGCGCCATAGTATCCTCCGTGGGTGTCGCCTGCTGGGGAACACATGCAGCGAGCATACAAAGCAACCCTACTGCGAGCCAACGATGTGAGGAATGACCGATCATCATACGGGTCAGGCCAGCCTTGTATCACCACTGGGAACGGGGAAATCTCCCATCCCCTCAGCGGCCCGGGGATTGGTAGGGATTGGCCGCGGGACCGCGCACATCGTCGCCGACCATTCCTCCATCCCGGTAGCCTCCTTGAGCGCCGCCAGGAAGGTGATCCCGTGCTCCGGCTGAATATCGTCGCCCCCCGACATCACGCGCCCATCGGTTCCCTTGGCCACTCCCTGGCCAAACTCCGACTCGACCATATCACTGTGGGACGGGGGCTCCGGACCGGAAGCGATATACTCATCGTCAAGACCCAGCATATGCCCAGTCTCGTGGATCGCGGGGGTCTGCATACCGCCGGGCTTGGCGACCGTCTCCAGATCCTCGCTGTCGAAGTCAGCCGTGCCGGGCCCCGTGGCACCCCAGACCGGCAGGACTACCGGGCTGGTCACGCTGCTGCCCCGGAACTCACCCGAAGGGATCTTGGTGATCGTGAGCACAAAGTGCGGATCAGCTTCCGCTTCATGCACATCGACCAACACGTTAGCCACCAATGACTCCCACCAAGGCTTCTGGCAGTAAAAGGCGAAGTTGCCGAAAGTCCACGCCGTGGAAACCGTCGCCAGGAAGCGCGCCTTCCACGCATCCTTGGCCGCATCGTCGGTCCAGGTAAGGTCCTCCGGCGCAGCCGACGGAAACTCCGCGGCGCTGCCATCCACGAAGTTGAACTGACAGCGCACCTCGATCATCAGCGTCCCCAGAGATGGGAAGTAAGCGGCGTCGAACATCCCGATCCTTGTGGTGGACTGGAAGTTCTCGGCGGTGTGGATTTCGCTGCGGAAATCGCGCAGATCCTCAGTCGCTTCCTGGTAGTCCTCCCACTCATCTAGCGCTGCCTCGTCCTGACGGATATCCAGGGCATCGCCGATGGCATCGAGCACATCGCGCTGGATCAGCGACGAACCGGGGGCCGGCACAGACGCTTGGCCGGTTTGCCCCGCAAGCACCAGCCGCTGCAGTCCGCGGTTGCCCTGGACCCCGCCTATCTGCGCGGCCAGCGCCTGGCGTTGAGCCGGCTGAATGCCCGGCGCCCTCAGGAGAGCCCCATCCAGCGGCGCCTTTCCCAAGCCCGGCACGACTGAGCCCGAGACGTCAGGCGTTACCTGAGTTGTCCGATGAGCGGTCCTCGTCTGACTGGCTCTATCGGCAGCTTCCGAACCGGCTACACTGCTGCCTCTCGCCATAATCGAACCTCCTCAACACTCGAAGGGACCGGTCTCCCATAGACACGCAGGCCCATTGCAGCCTATGGGGTCCCAGCCTCTGCACTGACACAGGCAAATCCTACCGCGCCGGGGCCGAGGTGCGTGCCCAGAGCAGGTGTCACGTCCACGGACAGGATGTCGCCGGGCGGCAACAGATGCCGGACACGTTGGAGAAGGGTCTCAACTTCGGCAAGTGCATGGGTGTGCACCAGAGCCACCTTCTCGAAGGGCAATCTTTCCTCCAGCAAAACCTGTAAGCGGGCAAAGGCCGCTTCCGTTGTGCGAATCTTCTCAGCCGCCGTCGTACCGTCGTTCATCTTCAGCAATGGCTTCATCTGAAGCCAACTGCCCAACCTTGCCATCACCCGGTTCATCCGCCCGCTCCGCTGGAGGAACTCCAGCGTATCCAGTACCGCGGCCACATGGGTGCGCTTTCGCATATCCTGCAACAGGCCCAGAATGTCTCGAATACCAGCCCCCAGCTTCGACGCCTGTGCCGCCGACCAGGCAAGGAACCCCACGCCCAGGCTAAGCGAACCCGAGTCAAAGACGGTCACCGGCACGGGCGAATCGGCAGCCGCGAGTCGCGCCGAATCGATGAGGGCGCTCAGGTTCTCGGAGACGTGCACCGAGACAATCTCGGTCGCCCCAGCATCAGCCAGACGCTTGTAGGCCTGCAGGAAGGGCTGAGGGCCTGGCGTCGACGTTGTCGGCAACTTCTGGGCGTGTGGTAGCCGCGCATAGAACGCCTCTCTCGACAACTCAACGCCATCCAGGTAACTATCGCTCCCGAAATTGATGAACAAGGGCACGACCTCGATACCTAGCTGGGTCGCCAACCCGTCAGGCAGGTCACACGCACTATCCGTCACAATCCCAACGGTCACCGAATCCCTCCTTTGCACCCCACACTATAGCGGTCTACCGTGGTACCAACGATGACCCGACGCAGCTACAGCACCAGGATCACGCCAAAGACGACCTCCACTGCGAGGCTGATGATGTTCGACTGCACCACGGACTTATCAACGACCATCGAGATAGCGCGCGTTAGCGCCACGGCGAGGTAGGCGATGCCCAACATGCGGTACGCGGCGGGTTCGTTCAGCAGAAGTGGTGCTGCGCCCAACGCGATGAAGAACGCGCCAAGGATAGAGCGTATCTCGGTGATGCCCCGCCCACCGACGGGGCTCAGACCGGTGAATCCTCGCACCGAGTTTGGCCAGAGCAGCGACACAAACCCCGTCACGATCGTGCCAATAGCAGCGACAATTTGCAGGATCCGAACGACCATTCTACCCTCCCACGACTTATGGCCACCGGCGGTCGAGATCCATCACAACACGACGCAGTCAATACCCTATTCTACTGCCATCGCTGTCGAAAGCGAGGCAGACTCCTCCCCAGAACCGGCATGCGTCGCAATGCTAACCAGGAACACCGACCAGCACGTCTGCCAGGTTGCCTGTGACCCCGGCGTCCTCGAGCAGCTTCAAGTGGTCAGCGAACTCCCCAATCTCGTAGAGGCTGTGCGCATCGCTCCCCAACGAGAATTTGATCCCCATGTCCAGGCACAACCTGACAAAGGCGACCGGAGGTTGGTTGTGATGGAAATTGATCTCCGCCGCTGTGCCAGATCGCCGCAGGAGCTCAGCCGTCGACCGGAACAGCCGCTCGGAAGGCCCAGACCCGGCGCCACGCAAGACCCTGAAGGGGTGGACCAGAGTGGCGATGCCCCGCGTCACCAGCCCTTCCAGGATTGTGAGGAACTCTTTCTCGAGCGCCTCCATCGTGACGCCGGGCGTCGACAGGCTTGGCAGCTTGTGTATCGCGCCGGCGACCCAGCGAAAGGCGCGTCGATCATTGCGGTCAAGCACCAACTCACCGCCGAAGTCCGCGTCGGTCTCCAGCCCGAACGTGACGCCGTCACGCTCGTAGCGCTGCTTGAGATCCAGGTAAGCGCCCATACGATTGTACTCGGGCGTTGCGCCGGAAATACCGTCCCGTGCGGCCTGACCGCCCCAGTAACGCTTGGCATCGAAGTAAAGCTGACCTGAGTGTTCACAGAAAGCGATGCCCGCCAGCCCGAAGTCGCGTGCCAGCCCGATAGCGGCTTCGACGTCCATATTGTCACTGCAATAGGCGAGCTGAGTATGCACATGGGTGTCCACGAGCCCCAAGCTCGCAGGCATCGCCAGGTGATTGCGCTCGACGCGTACCACATCGCCGTCGAGCGTGACCAACAGATACGGGAATGGCGACTCGCAGAGGCCCGGGGCGTTGACGAATGTCGTCGTCGCGTTTCGGACGGGCGCCGCACCCGCGTGGTGATGACCACTGATCGATGCCACCACGCCCGCCGCACCCATCGCGGCGACGATCGCCTCCGCGTTGGTGTAGTTGTAGGGGATGTCCGCGGTCGCGGGCGGCGCAAGGCAGACGTGCTGCAGCGCCACGATCGGGCCATCGTAGTCAGCGCGAGCGCGGCGAAACCGTTCGATATCCAGGCGAGAACGACTGGCGTTATAGCCAGGCTCCTCACGGTCGACGAAGGCCAGGAAACGCACCCCGCAGAGGTCGACCATGTCGTCCGGGCGGTCGAAGGCCTGGTAGAAGGCACCCTCGTCACCGTCGTGGTTGCCAGGGATCACGATGTACGGTGACGCGAGCTTGTCGAGGATCGCCCGCAGCCGCGCCAACCGCTCGGGCGCCGCCGGCGCGCTGCCGTCATCCACCAGGTCACCCAGGACCACGACGACATCAGGATGGACGAGGCGGTTCATCCGCTGCACGGCGCGCAGCAGTAACGTGTCGGCGATATCGGAGCGGCGCTGTGTGAGGCTCACAACCGCACCGTAGTGGATATCGGTGAAGACCGCGATGGTAGTCTTTCTTGTGGGGATCAGCGTGTGCCTCTCGATTTCTGCCGCCGCCACGTCATCTGGTGGCGGCGACCAAGAGCATTGGGATGGCTGCCATGCAGGAACGCCAGGACCTCACATTCTGGCCAGAATACCTCGCGCCAGCTTTGCATAGTCCGCGTACCGAGTGCGTGCAAGGCCGAGGATGTCATCGTTGTCGACATCGACCTCGGTGACACCTGCGGCCATATTCGAGATGAAGCCGAAGGCAGCCACCCTCATAGCGAGCTGGCGCGCGGCAATGACATCCGGCACGGTTGACATACCTACCGCATGCGCCCCAACGATTCCCAGCATCTTGATCTCCGCAGCGGTCTCGAAGGATGGGCCCAATACGCACCCATAGACGGCATCGTGCAGGCGGATCTTCTCTTCAGCAGCGATCACCCTTAGCGCCGCGATGTACTCGGCATCGTAGGGATGGCTCATGTCAAAGAAAGTTGCCCCCCACTCCCCATTCGGCTCACCCACCAACGGGTTGCGGCCGGTCAGGTTAATGTGATTCGTGATGAGGATGAACTCCCCCGGTCGGAAGCTGGGATCGATTGCGCCAACGGTGCTGGTATACAGCAGCTTCCGGCAGCCCATGGCGTAGAAAAGGCGTACCGGCAGTGCCACGACCTGAGCCGGAGCGCCATCGAGCAGGAAGATCTTGCCTCGCGCGCAGGCCACCCGCCGGCCGGCAAGGTCACCAATGACCAGCTCCTCGATATGGCCGGCGCAGTTCAGCGGTGGCCAGAGCGGCAGGTCGCTATAAGGTATCGTGACCGGATTCTCGATCTCCTCTGCGAAGGAGGCGAACCCGGTGCCGATGATGAACCCGATCTCAGGCGGGGAACCCGGACAACGTTCCAGAACATCGCTCGCGAGCTGCTCGACCTCACGCCGAGTGTAGACGTGTCCCTCGAGCTGATAGGGTGCTTCAGTCTGCATCGTCATCTCCCACATAGACCTCAAACTCATCATAGGGATCGCCATTGGCACAGCACTTGACCTCGACCACCCGCACAGGCTTGCCGAGCGTCATCTCAAGGGCACCTGCGGCCGTCCCGGCCTCATACGGACAGATCATCATACCGATGTTTGGCATACCGTAGCAATCGGAGCACTCATAGGTGCGATAGACGGCAAAGCTCTCCTCAACCGTGACGACCTCCTGACGCCCGTAGTCAAAAGCCTCGGCGACACCGATGGCGCTTTCGAGAGCTTCCTTGAGCGTAACGCCCTCTCGACGTGGCGCGTCGAACGCCATGCCGATCAGCCGGCCTACCTGATAGGCGATCGGGATGAGCTCCGGTATCAGCGCAAAGCTGAATGTCTGACGATCACGCATGTATAGGAACTGCATCTTGTTGGGAAGGCTAGGGCGCAGCGGATCTCCCTTCTCGTAACGCGCCAGAAATTCGTGCATTCCCTGCAGGAACTTGCCCTGACCGAGCTCCAACAGGCGCTGCTGCATCTGCGTCGTGAGATCGGGGTCATGGTCGTCCAGCGGGAAACTGAGCTTCTGTCTGAGATCATCCAGGTTCACAGTCAGCTCCTCTTGATCGATGGCGTCCTAAGCGCCCCGTTCGTAGATCTCGCCCACGGCCCCCGGTGCACGGACACGCCTCACAAATCCGGCTACGATCAGGATGACCAGGGCGTAGGGAATCATCTGGATAAACTGGGTCGGGAAGCTCGTGGCCTGAAGGCGAATCTGCAGTGCGCCCAGGAACCCGAAGATCATGCTGCCCCCCAACGCACCTAAGGGATTCCAGTTTCCCAGGATCGTCGCCGCCAACGCGATGAAGCCGCGACCGGCGCTCATGCCGCGGCTGAACAAGCTCAGGTCGCTCAGCGAGATATAGGATCCCGCCAGACCACTTAGGGCGCCGCCTATGGCCACGGCCCCATACTTCAACGGGTTGATCTTGATGCCCACCGTATCGGCGGCCAGAGGATTCTCACCGACGACGCGCAGTCGAAGCCCGAGCGTCGTTCGGAAAAGAACGAACCACGACAGCAAAGCAATGGCCAGCGTCACGTAGACGATGATCGTATGCTGGTTGAGGATCGGCCCAATGAGAGGGATCTTGCTCAGGATTCCCAGGTCGATTGGCGGGAGCCCTGTCACCGCGTCCGACTTCCCGCGGTTACCCCAGATCGTCTGCATACCAATCGTTGTCAGGCCAAGCGCAAAGATGTTCATTCCGACGCCGATCACGATCTGGTTAGCCCGGAACTTCACCACAAACAGGGCGTGGAGCAGCCCCAGGAGCATGCCGGCGCTCATCCCGGCCAGTATCCCGAGATAGGGATTGCCCGTGTAGTAGGAGGCCAGGACGGCTGCAAAGGCGCCTGTGAGGATCTGACCCTCAAGGCCCAGATTCACGATACCGGCCCGCTCCGAGAAAACCTCACCCATGGAAGCTAGGGCCAACGGGGTACTGATGCGCAGCGTCGAGGCCAGCAGTGAAATCACAGCGCCGAGGAATGTGTTCATCTGCGATCTCTCCTATCTGTCAGAGCCGCGAAGATGCGCGGCGACGCGGCAAAGAAGATGACCAGGCCCTGGATCAGCAGCGTGAAATCGCCAGGCAGGCCGGTCGTCCGGTCGAGATACGCCCCACCCGCCCGCAGAGCACCGAACAGGACAGCGGTCACGGGTATCAGCCAAGGTTGGTCGTTGGCCAATACGGATACGGCGATGCCATCGTACCCAAAGCCGGGCGAGAAGCCCTGAATGAACCGGCGGTGTACACCTAGCACCTCCACGCCTCCGCCAAGCCCCGCCATTGCCCCTGCCAATGCCATCGCAGCGATCATGACCAACGGGGTTCTCACGCCGCCAGTCTCAGCCGCACTCGCATTGAAGCCTACCGCACGCATCTCGAATCCCAGGATGGTACGGCGGATCACAAACGAAACGACCGCGATGGCCAGGATCCCGATCAGTATGCCGTACGAGAGTTGGCTGCCATTCATGATCCGGGGCAACTCGGCAGTCGACAGAACCCGCGTCGACTGGGCCACCATGCCCTCGGCTTTCCAGGGATAGTTGACCATGTAGCTGGTCAATAACAGGGCAATGTAGTTCAACATGATCGTGACGATGACCTCATGCGCGCCAAACTGGGCCCTGATCCATCCAGCGAGTGCGCCCCAGGCAGCGCCGGCCAGACACCCCACGGCCAGAGCTGCGGCACCATGCAGGACACCGGGCAGCCCGAGGTCCACTGTCCCCATCATCGCCGCACCCAGGGCACCCACGACAAGCTGCCCCTCACCACCGATGTTGAACAACCCGGCTCTTGAGGCCACGGCCATGGCCAGGCCGGTGAAGATCAGCGGCGTTGCCTTGAGCAGCGTTTCGGCAATGGCATTCCGACTCCCAAAGGCGCCAGTGAGGATCCCACCATAGACCTCAACAGGCGAATAGCCATAGATGAGCAGCAGCACCGACCCCACGACAGCACTGAGGACCAGCGCGCCGACCGATGATGCTGCGCCAAACCAGCTCCTGGAAAGGAGTCGGCGCAAGGACCGTTTGACGTCCGACGCCAAGCCGCCCGGCTCCAGGTCGGAGCTGCCTGCTGTATCAGGCTTTGTCATACGCGTTCCTCTTCAGGGGTGGCAGGCTCAGAGGCTCCCTCCCCAGCCATACACAACCCAAGTTCCTCTTCCGTGAATGCCTCGGCTGCGTCCTCGGTGACAATACGTCCCTGGCAGATCACGCCAATCCGGTCACTCAGGCTGCGCACCTCATCAAGATCGGCGGAGAGGAGCAGGATTGCCGCCCCCCTGTCACGCATCTCCAGCAGATGGTTGTGGATGAACTCAGTCGCACCGACATCCACACCTCGGGTAGGCTGAGATGCGACTAACGCCCTTGGGTTCGAGCCAAGCACTCGCGCCAGCACCGTCTTCTGCTGATTCCCGCCCGAGAGATGTGACATCGTTGTGTCGGGACCGGGCGTCCTGATGTCATAGGTCCCAATGAGTTTGGCTGCATACGCGTCAATCTTCGAGGACCTCAGCATCCCCATAGCGGCGAAGGCCCCCGTACGATGGTGACCAAGCACGATGTTCTCAGCGACCGTGAACTGGGAGACCAGGCCGCGCCGCAGTCGATCCTCAGGTACATGACCCAACCCGGCTCTTAGGACCTCGGCCGGCGTCTTGCCCTTCAATGACTGACCATCGAGCAGGACATCTCCCGACTCAATATGGCGCAGCCCCATGATCGCTTCGATCAGTTCGGACTGCCCGTTCCCCTCGATCCCAGCGATCCCGTAAATCTGACCCGCTCTGACACCGAAGCTTACCCCGCGCAGAGCAGCCAGTCCGCGGGCATCCTTGACCACGAGATCACGTACGCTCAGAATCTCGTCGCCAGGCTCGTGAAAAGTCCTCGTCACGCGTAGCACCACCTCCCGCCCGACCATCATCTGTGCCAGTGCTTCCGGCGTCGTCTCTCGACGCTCAACCGTGCCAATCTTCCTGCCATCACGCAGCACGGTGACGCGATCGCTGACAGCCATCGTCTCTTTGAGCTTGTGGGTAATGAAGACGACGGTCTTGCCCGACTCGCGGAGGGATTCAATGACCTGGTAGAGCTCCTCAACCTCAGGTGGCGACAACACGGCGGTGGGCTCATCAAGGATAAGGATGTCGGCCTTGCGATACAGGGCCTTAAGAATCTCCACGCGCTGTCGAACGCCAAGCGGGAGATCCTCGATCCGTGCCGTCGGGTCGACGACCAACCCGTAACGCTCGGATAGCGCTCGCACCTGTGCGTCAGCTTCCTGCATCGGGAAAACTACCCGCGACCGTGGCTCGGCGCCAATGACGACATTCTCAGCAACGCTTAGAGGCTCTACCAGCATGAAATGCTGGTGCACCATCCCGATCCCGTGCGCGATGGCAACGGAGGGTGATGTAACGCGCGTGGGCACTCCCTTGATCAGGATCTCGCCCTGGTCCGGATAACACAGACCAAAGACGACGTTCATCAACGTCGTCTTGCCCGCGCCATTCTCGCCCAGGAGGCAGTGCACCTCCCCCCGCCTGAAGGCCAGATCGATACTGTCGTTCGCCACGACATCCGGAAAGGTCTTGGTAATGCCGCGCAGCTCGAGTACAGTGTTCAGTTGGCTGCCTCCTGCCTCCCGAGGACTTGCCCCAGGGAGGAGGGGAAACACCTCTCCTCCCTGGGGAACTCCCTGCCGGAGGCTAGTTGTTGAGCGCTGCTATGAACGCGTCGACCGCCTCAATCTCCGAATCTCCGATGGGATTACCAGCTCGCCGGAGATCACCTTTGCCTTCATGTCTTCGACCTGCTGGACGATGTCATCCGGCACCGCGATGTTGCTGTCCGCAAGCGCATAGCCGACTGCGCCGTCAGCCAACCCGAGGGGATGGTACCCGGGCACCCACGTGTCGTTCATCAGATCCTTGATCGTATCGAAAACCACCACATCGAGAAAGCGCTGTGCGCTGACCACAATGTGATCAGGATCGATGGAGTTCTGATTGACGTCCGTTCCGAAAGCATAAAGATCGCGATCCGCAGCTGCCTCGAACACACCCAGGCCAGAGCCGCCTGAGAACTGGTAGACGATGTCAGCTCCCTGGTCGTACATCGAGAGCGCTATCTCCTTCGCTGTTGCCGGATCGGCCCAGCCACCCACGTAGTTGATGATGATCTGGCATTCGGGATTGACGTATTTTGCGCCGGCCATATACCCGGCAGCAAAAGCGCGGATCAGAGGAATATCCATACCGCCGACACCA
>JALOOJ010000323.1 GCA_025454475.1 Anaerolineae bacterium | reverse complement strand
CCGCCGAGGTGCTCAACCTCGCGCTAGATGGCGGCCTCACGTTCTTTGACACCGCTGCGTGCTACGACAATAGCGAGGTGTTGATTGGGAAGGCGATTGCTCATCGTCGCGCGGAGTTCGTGCTGGCTACCAAGGCCGGACACGTCGTCGATGGCTATCAGGGCGAGGAATGGACGTCGCGGACCATCCTGGACAGCATCGACCGCAGCCTCGCGCGGATGCGCACGGACTATCTGGACGTGGTCCAGCTCCACACCTGCAGCGTCGAAGTCCTTGAGCGCGGTGAGGTGATCCAGGCCCTGCAGGAGGCGCAGCGGGCGGGCAAGACGCGCTTCATCGGGTACAGCGGCGACAACGAGAGCGCGTTGTGGGCTGTGAAGAGCGGGTTGTTTGATACGCTCCAGACGAGCTACAACCTTGTGGATCAGAACGCTCGCCTCTTTCTCTTCGAGCCTGCCAGGGCGCAGGGGATGGGGATCATCGTGAAACGTCCGGTCGGCAACGGAGCGTGGGGCGCAGCCGCGTCGCCGAGTGACTATGCCGACAGGTACTACGAACGAGCCGAGATGATGCGTGCGTTGGGTCCGCTGCCTGGCGTGCCTGATAACCGTATCCTGTTGGCGCTGGGATTTTCGTTCGCGCACGAGGCTGTGGACACCTTCATTGTGGGCACGCGTAGCGCGGCGCACATGCGGGCCAACCTTGAGTGGATCGCTACGCGGCTTCCGCTTGCCGAAGACGTGGTGGCTGAACTTGAGCGACGCTTTGACCTCTTTGCAGTCCATCATGACTGGCCCCAGCTGTCCTGAAGGCCACAAGTAAGCGGATGCTGTGCCCGGTATTTGCGGTGTAGAGGGACCGATGGTTACTGAGTCTCTGAAGCCCAACCCGTCATCGCTGCAAGACTTTCTTGGTCGGACGTGGCCTGAACGCGCTGGCGCGGAGGTGGCTGACCTCCATGAGATCAGTGCCGGGTGGGAGAGCGACGTCTATGCCTTTGACCTGATCCACGATGGCGAACGTGACCGCCTGGTGCTGCGCATCTATCCGGGTGAGGATGCCTGGAACAAGTCGGCGCGCGAGTTTGAAGCCATTCGTCGGCTGCACGGGGTCGGGTATCCGGTGCCTGAGGTGTACTTGCTGGCACGGACCTCATCTCCGTATGGCAAGCCCTTCATCATTATGGAGCGTGTCGATGGACACGGCATGTGGCACGAGACGTTTCACGGCCCGGAGGCGCAGCAGCAGGAGCGGATGGAGCTCTTCTGCCGGCTCTTTGTTCAGCTACACTCGCTTGACTGGCGTGCGCTGACCGATGATGATCTGCCCGGCACCGCTGGCCCCTATGGCGCGATCGATCGCTACCTTGGGCTGATCTGGGGCTTTTGCGAGCGGTTTGGGCAGCCAGGCTATCTGGTGCTGATGGATTGGCTGTCCGCGCATCGTGATGCGATGGCCTGCGAACGCCCTGCACCTATCCACTGGGACTTTCACCCAGAGAACATGATGCTGCGTGCCGACGGGTCTGCTGTGGTGATAGATTGGACGCAGTTTGAGATCTCGGATCCACGTTTTGACCTGGCGTGGACGATGATGTTGGTTGGGTGTGCCGAAGGCGAAGGGGTCAGGGAGAGCATTCTCGGTACGTACGAGCGGATCCGTGGGTGCCCCGTGCGGGAGATTGAGGCCTTCGAGGTCGTCGCGTGCGCCAAGCGGCTTGCGAGCGTGACCATGTCGCTCTCGGCAGGGCCCGAGGCGCTGGGTATGCGGCCCGGCGCAGGCGAGATAATGCGGCGCCAGTTGCCAGCGTTGGTTCGTGTCTACGAACGCTTGCAGATACTGACCGGCCTTCGAGTGCCGGAAGTGGATCAGTTATTCAACGTGGAGGAGAGTGGACATGGTATACGTGCCTGAATCGGATCGCTATCAACGTATGCGCTACAACCGGTGTGGTCGGAGCGGGCTGAAGCTTCCGGCGGTGTCGTTGGGGTTATGGCACAACTTCGGCGGGGTCGACGTCTACGAGAACGCGCGCGCGATGCTGCGACGGGCGTTTGACTTGGGGATCACGCATCTCGACCTGGCGAACAACTATGGGCCGCCGGCAGGATCGGCTGAGGAGACCCTGGGCAAGGTGATGGCACAGGACCTGGCACCGCACCGAGATGAGCTCATCATCTCGACTAAGGCCGGGTATGGGATGTGGCAGGGGCCATACGGTGAGTGGGGATCGCGGAAGTACCTCATTGCCAGCCTGGATCAAAGCCTGAAGCGTATGGGATTGGCGTACGTGGATATCTTCTATAGTCACAGGCCCGATCCCGAGACGCCCCTGGAGGAGACTATGGGGGCGTTGGACTACGCCGTGCGCAGTGGACGGGCGCTCTATGCAGGGATCTCAAACTACAATCCGGACCAGACCCGCCGGGCAGCTCGGATCCTGCGGGACCTGGGCACGCCATGCCTGATCCATCAGCCCTCGTACAGTATGTTCAACCGCTGGGTCGAGGACGGCCTCCTCGAGGCGCTGGAAGAGACCGGCGTGGGCGCGATTTGCTTCTCGCCGCTGGCGCAAGGGTTGCTTACGGATCGGTATCTGGGTGAAGTGATTCCCGAGGATTCGCGCGCCGCGAAGCCCCACGGATTTCTGCGGCCTGCGCATATCACGGATGAGAAACTGGGTAAGGTACGTAAGCTCAGGCAGATCGCTGAGGTGCGAGGCCAGACGATCGCGCAGTTGTCGCTTGCCTGGGTGCTGCGTCACCCGGTCGTGACCTCGGTGCTCATCGGGGCAAGCCGGGTGAGCCAGATCGAGGACTGTGCGGGTGTCGTGGACAACCTTGCCCTCACGGCCGAGGAGCTACAGGTCATTGAGGACATCCTGGCATAGATAGGATGGGGAACGAACGACCATGACACAGTCACCACGAGAGCAGTTTGTGAGTGCGCTCGAAGGGCGCCCGTATGTGGGCCGCGTGCCTACCTTTGAGCTGGTGTTCTTCCTGACGATGGAGGCCTTCGGTAAGGTACATCCGAGCCATCGGAGCTACCACCAATGGGTCCAGATGAGCGATGAGGAGCGACAGCTTCATCGTGTTGATATGGCAGATCTCTACATTGCGACCGCTGAGCGCTATGAGCACAACGCGATCTTCCTTCACCCGAACCCCGGAGATCTGGAGGAGGTGCTGCGGCTGAT